>NZ_JCBANG010000079.1:0-32255 GCF_059760905.1 Achromobacter sp. 1011811831 | reverse complement strand
GAGCGCCGCGCCGCACGGCATTACGCAGCACCGCAGCACGCAAACCCGCAGCACCCACGACAGGCGGCCGCCGAGCCGCCGCATAACCATCCATGGAACATGGAGGAGACATCATGAACATCCCTCACGCTGCGCACGATTGCAGCCTTGCCGGACGCGCCGGCCCGCCCTCCCGCAACGGTCCGGCCAGGAACGCGGCGCGCTGGCTGGCGGCCGCCGCGATGGCGCTGGGCTGTGCCGGCGCCATGGCCCAGTCGGGCGCCTACCCCAGCCATCCCGTGCGCATGGTGCTGCCCTACTCGGTGGGCAGCGGCCCCGACGCGGTCGCGCGCATGCTGGGCGAACAACTGACCGCCGCCTGGAAGCAGCCGGTCATCGTCGAGAACAAGCCCGGCGCCAACGGCTGGCTGGCGATCGGCGACGTCAAGCGCGGCGGCCAGGACGGCTACTCGCTCGCCATCGTCGACAACACCCACATGACGCTGCAGCCGCATCTGTACCGCAGCCTGCCGTTCGATCCCGTGCGCGACTTCGAACCGGCCGCGCCGATCTACCACACGCATTTCTTCGTCGTGGTCTCGGCCGGCTCGCCCTGGAAGAACGTCGGCGACCTGGTCGCGGCGGCGCGCGCGCAGCCCGACAGGCTGACCTACGGCACCTGGGGCATGGGCAGCGTGGCGCACGTCGGCACCACCATGTTCCAGGACGCCACCGGCACCCGCATGACGCATGTGCCGTTCAAGGACCTGTCGCAGCTCTACACCGCCGTCGCCAACGGCGAGGTCGATTGGGCCTTCGGCACGGCGGCGACGGTGCAGAACCTGTACCAGGCCAAGCGGGTCAGGCTGCTGGCGCTGGCCGCGCCGGCGCGGCTGCCCTCGTACCCGGACGTGCCGACGGTGGCCGAGGCCGGCGGGCCGAAGGACTTCGAGCTGAAGACCTGGGTGGCGGCATTCGTGTCCAAGGGCACGCCCGCGCCAGTGCTGAAGCAGCTGAACGAAGGCATCGCCGCTGCGGTCCAGTCGCCGGCGGTGCTCAAGCGCTTCGAGACCTTCGGCTTCCAGGCCTGGCCAGCCAGCGCCGCCGAGCTGTCGCAGGCGCGCGAGGCGGATTCGGCGCGCTTCGCCGAAGTGGTCAAGAAAGCCAATATCTCGCTGGACTGAGCGACGCGATCGGGGCCGGCGTCATCCGGCCCCGCCGCGCTATCGGCGACGGCTCAATCCCGTTCGCCGTCGTCCAGCAGCATCACCAGCTTCAGGTCCGGATGCGTGGCCAGCCGAAACGTGATCTGCTGGAACGCCAGCTGGCCGCTGCGCGGGTGCTGGAACTCGCGCAGTCCCCCTTCCCGCTCGACCACCGCGTGCCGCGTCCACCAATGGGCGAACACGGGACTCTGGCGGTTCAGCGCGTCCGCCAACGCCAGCACGGCGGGCTCGTCCAGGTGCGCGCCGGCGTCGGCGCGGAATTCGGCCACCACGCGGCGCGCGCGCTGCTCCCAATCCACCACCAGCTCGCGCGCGGCCGGGTCCAGGAAGATGTAGCGCAGCAGATTGGGTTCGGGATCGCGCAGGGGCCAGTCGTCGAACAGCTCGCGCAAGGGCTCGTTCCAGGCCAGCAGGTTCCAGGCGCGGTCCAGCACATAGGCGGGCGCGCGGATCGCGTCCACGCAGGCGCGCAGCGGCCCTGGCGCGCCGCCGGCGTCGTCGCGCGGCGGCTGCGGATCGGCGCAATCGGCCAGCTCGAACAGATAGGCGCGTTCGGCGCGCGCCAGCTGCAACACGCCGGCGATGCGCGACCAGACCGAGGGCGACACCGACACTTCGCGGCCCTGTTCGATCCAGGTGTACCAGGTGACGCTGATGCCGCACAGCTGGGCCACTTCCTCGCGCCGCAGGCCGGGCGTGCGGCGGCGCGAGCCTTCGGGCAGCCCCGCCATCTGCGGCGTGATGCGCGAGCGGGCGCTGCGCACGAATTCACCCAGCGCCTGGCGGCGCAGGGCCGAGCCATCGCCACCGGCCACCGCTTGAGGGGAACTATTCATACCAGGATAACCTGTGGTCTTGTACGTGTATGGGAGCCCGCCTATCTTAGCGCCTGGCCCCACTCACCCCGCAAGGATGTCCCATGACCGCCACCACCCATGATGATGCCGTCCATCGGCAATTCAGCCCGCAAGCCACCGCCTACCTGAACAGCGCCGTCCACGCGCAGGGCGAGGACCTGCGCCAGATGGCGGCCATCGCCGCCGCGCAGCCCGGCGCCCGCGTGCTCGACCTGGGCTGCGGCGGCGGCCATGTGAGCTTTCATGTCGCGCCCTCGGCCGCCTCGGTCACGGCCTACGACCTGTCGCAGCAGATGCTGGACGTGGTGGCCGCGGAAGCCGCGCGACGCGGCCTGGACAACCTGTCCACCTGTCGCGGCAAAGCCGAGCGCCTGCCTTTCGCCGACGGCGAGTTCGATCTGGTGATGTCGCGCTATTCCACGCATCACTGGCAGGATCCGGGACTCGGCCTGCGCGAAGCCTTCCGCGTGCTCAAGCCGGGCGGCACGGCGGTGTTCGCCGACGTGGTGTCGCCGGGCGAGGCCCTGCTCGACACCTGGCTGCAGATGATCGAGGCGCTGCGCGACACCTCGCACGTGCGCGACTACTCGGTGGCGGAATGGACCCGCCTGCTGACGGAAGCCGGCTTCACGCTACAGGGCGTCACGCCGCGCCGCCTGTCGCTGGAGTTCCAGTCCTGGGTGACACGCATGCGCACGCCCGACACGCTGGTCGCGGCGCTGCGCCACCTGCTGGCGATCGCGCCGGACGTGGTGCGCGCGCATTTCGAGATCCAGGCCGACGGCTCGTTCTCCAGCGACACGGCCACCCTCGTGGTGAAAAAGCCCGGCTGAGGCCGGCGGGCGCGGGCCGATCCCGGAGGATCGCCCACGGCCCGACGGCGCTAGCGCCTGCTCCCTTCAAGCGCTTCCAGCGCCTCCAGCGCGCCGGCCACGCCCAGGCTGCGCAGCGCATGGACGGCCTGGGCCACGGCGCGCACGAAGCGGGCATCCTGCCCCAGCTCGCCGAACACGGGCGCGAAGCCGGCCAGCGCGGCGGTCCATTCCAGCATGGCGGCCGGCCCCGGCCCGGCAAGCGTCGCCGCCGCCTCGGCCTGCTCCAGGCGCCGCGCCAGCGCCCCGGCCATCGGATCCTGGATGTCATAGCGGTGTCCCGCCTGGTCCACCCCGCGCAGGTAGTGCAGCCAGCCCGCCACCGCCAGGGCCAGCAGCGGCATGGGCTGCTCGCGCGCCAGCCTGGCGCGCGCCGTATCGAGCAAGCGTTGCGGCAGCTTCTGCGAGCCGTCCATGGCGATCTGGCGCGTCTGGTGCCTGAGCGCCGGATTGGCGAAGCGCCGCAGCAAGCGCTCCTGGTACTGCGCCAGATCCAGTCCCGGCAGCGGCGGCAGGGTCGGCGCGATCTCCTCGCGCATCAGCCGCTCCAGGTAGCGCCGCAATACAGGTTGCGCCAGCGCCTGGTCCACCGTGTCCCAGCCCGCCATCACCGACAGGTAGGCCAGGGCGGAATGCGCGCCGTTGACGTTGCGCAGCTTGAGCGTCTCGAACGGCGCCGCCCCGGCCACGAAACGCGCGCCGCCGGCGCTCCAGTCAGGACGACCGGCGGCGAAGCTGTCCTCCAGCACCCATTCCAGGTAAGGCTCGGCCATGACCGGCCAGGCGTCCGCCAGGCCCAGCGCCCGCGCCACCGCGTCGCGGTCGGCGTCGGTGGTGCGCGGCACAATGCGGTCCACCATCGAGCACGGAAACGTGCATTCGGCGGCGATCCAGCGCGCCAGCCCGGCATCCACCTGCTCGGCAAAGGCCAGCACCATGCCGCGCAGCAGATGGCCGTTGGCCGGCAGGTTGTCCAGCGACATGAGCGTGAGCGGCCCGCGCCCCGCCGCCCGACGCTGCTGCAATCCCCACGCCAGATAGCCGATGGCGCTGCGCGGCGCCAGCGGCTGGCCCAGGTCATGGACGATATCCGGATGATCCAGGTTGAGCTGGCCGCTGGCCGGATCGTGGCAATAGCCCTTCTCCGTAACGGTGATGCTGACGATGCGCGCGTCTTCATGGGCGATGCGCGCCAGCACGGCTCGCGGATCCTCGGGCGCGACCAGCGATTCCAGCAGGCAGCCGATCACGGCCAGCCGCTGGCGCGGCTCGCCATGTTCGTCCGCGTCGCGCAGCGCCAGCGTGTACAGGCCGTCCTGCGGCGCCAGCGCGTCGCGGGTGTCGGGCTGGCGCAGCGAGACGCCGCAGATGCCCCAGGCCTCGCCCGCGCCGGCGGCCAGCGCCGCCTCGTTGACCGCCGCCAGATGCGCGCGCGCGAAGGCGCCCAGGCCCAGGTGCACGACGCCGGCGCGCAAGCGGGTCCGGTCATGGGCCGGCCGCGCCACGCCGGCGGCCAGCCCGCCCAGGCGCGACGGATGCAGCCGCCCTACCAGTTCCATAGCGTGCCGTCCTGCTGCAGGCGGTTCACGGGCAGGTAGGCGCGCTTGTACGGATACCTGGCCGCCAGCTTTTCGTCGATCTCCACGCCATGGCCCGGCGCGTCGCCCGGATACAGCATGCCGTCCTTGAAGGTGTAGGCGTGCGGGAAGACGGCGTCGGTCTCCTCGGTGTGGCGCATGTATTCCTGGATACCGAAGTTCGGCACCCACAGGTCGAAGTGCAGCGCCGCGCCCATGCAGGCCGGCGACAGGTCGGTGGCGCCGTGGCAGCCGGTGCGCACCTGGTAGAGCGAAGCCAGGTCGGCGATGCGGCGCAGGTGGGTGATGCCGCCGGCATGCACCACCGTGGTCCGGATGTAGTCGATCAGCTGGTTCTGCACCAGGTCCTTGCAGTCCCAGATGCTGTTGAAGATCTCGCCCACGGCCAGCGGCGTGGTGGTGTGCTGGCGGATCAGGCGGAAGGCTTCCTGGTTCTCGGCCGGCGTGGCGTCTTCCATCCAGAACAGGTTGTAGGGTTCCAGCGACTTGCCCAGCCGGCCGGCCTCGATCGGGGTCAGGCGATGATGCACGTCGTGCAGCAGATGGTGTTCAAAGCCGAGTTTCTCGCGGATGCGCTCGAACAGCTTGGGCGCGTGGCGCAGGTACTTCTCGGTGGACCAGTCGTGCTCGCTGGGCAGGTCGCTGTCGGCGGGTTCGTAGAACAGGTTGCCCCGGCCCACGCCGTAGACCTTGTCCAGGCCGGGCACGCCGCTCTGCGCGCGGATGGCGCGGTAGCCCATGTCGGCGTAGCGCAGCACCTCGTCGACGGTGTGCTCGATATCCGAGCCGTTGGCGTGGCCGTAGACCATCACGCCGGAACGGCTCTTGCCGCCCAGCAGCTGGTACAGCGGCAGGCCGGCGGCCTTGGCCTTCAGGTCCCACAGCGCGGTGTCGACGGCGGCGATGGCGGTCATGGTGACCGGACCACGGCGCCAATAGGCGCCCTTGTACAGGTACTGCCAGATGTCCTCGATCTGGTGCGCGTCGCGGCCGATCAGGCAGGGGATCACGTGTTCGGTCAGATAGGCCGAGACGGCCAGCTCGCGGCCGTTCAGGGTGGCGTCGCCGATGCCGGTCAGGCCCTGGTCGGTCTCGATCTTCAGGGTCACGAAATTGCGGCCGGGAGAGCAAACGATCACGCGTGCGTTCGTAATTTTCATCTTGGGTTCCGGGTGGACGGGTAATGGCCGCGCTGGGCCTGTATCGGTTGCGGCAGGACCGCCCTAGCCTTCCCAGCCCAGGTGGCTGAGGAAGTCGCGGGTGCGGGCGACCTGCGGGTGGTCGAAAATCTGCGCCGGCGGGCCTTGTTCCAGGATGGCGCCGTTCTCGAACACCACCACCCAGTTGGCCACCCGCCGCGCGAAACTCATTTCATGGGTCACGACGATCATGGTCATGCCTTCCTGCGCCAGCTTCTTCATCACGTTGAGCACTTCGCCCACGGTCTCGGGATCCAGCGCGGACGTCGGCTCGTCGAACAGCATCACCTCGGGCTCCATCGCCAGCGCGCGAGCGATGGCCACGCGCTGCTGCTGGCCGCCGGACAGGTTGGCCGGGAAGTTGCCGGCCTTGGCCGCCAGGCCGACCTTTTCCAGCAGCGCCATGGCGCGAGCGCGGGCGGCCTCGGGCGCCATGCCCAGCACCGTGATCGGCCCCATGGCGACGTTGTCCAGCGCCGATTTGTGCGGGAACAGCTCGAAGCTCTGGAACACCATGCCCATGCGCTGGCGCACGCGCCGCACCTCGGGCTCCGTGTCCGGCACCACGGCGCCGTCCAGCAGCACGCGGCCGCCGTCCAGCTTTTCCAGCGCGTTGGTGCAGCGCAGGAGCGTGGACTTGCCCGAGCCGCTGGGGCCGATCAGGCACATCACCTCGCCCTTGTTGACCTGCAGCGACACGCCGTTGAGCGCGACGAAATCGCCGTAGGTCTTGCGCACGTTCTCGTACACCAGCACGGGCGGCTGATCGGCCCCCTTGCGCGCGGCCTGGTCGGCCTGCGCCGTGCGTTCCATGATCATGTCGTTCATTCCTTGACTCCGTACTTGCGGTGGATCCAGTCAACCAGCTTGGCCTGGGGATAGCCCATCAGCCAGTAGATCGCCGCCATCGCGGTCAGCATTTCCAGCACGCGGAAGGACTGCGCGCGGATCTGCATCGAGGCGTAGGCCAGCTCGCTCACCGCGATCACCGACACCAGCGAGGTGTCCTTGAACAGCGAGACCCAGGTACTGGCCAGCACCGGCAGCACGCGCCGCGCCGCTTGCGGAATCAGCACCTTGAACATGGCCTGGCGTCGCGACATGCCCATCGCCAGCGCCGCTTCCATCTGGCCCTTGCGGATGGAATTGATGCCGGCGCGGAATGTCTCGGAGTTGTAGGCCGAGATGTTCAGCACCAACGCCACCAGCGCGGTCGCCAGCGGCGAGAACTGCACGTCCAGCGCCATGGGCATGACGTAGAACGCCCAATAGATCACCAGGATCAGCGGCAGGTTGCGGAAGAACTCCACGAAGACGGTGGCGGCCTTGCTGGCCAGGCGGTTGGACGACAGCCGCATCAGCGCCAGCACGATGCCGCCGGGCACGGCCAGCGCCATGGTGGCCACCGTGAGCAGGACGGTCATGCCGGCGCCTTCCAGCAGCGCGTGGCGCGAGTCCCAGACGATTCCCCAATCCAGATTCATGAGCGCCCCAGGTGTGCGTAGCGTTGGTACAGCCGGTCCACCCCGCGCGTGACCGGGAACAGGATCACGAAGTAGGCGACCAGCACGGCGGTGTAGACCTCGATCGGGTGGTAGCTCTGCCCCGCGATGGTCTCGGCCTTGTGCATCAGTTCGGGCACGGCGATCACGGTGGCGATGGCCGTGTCCTTGATGGCCACGGTCAGCACCGAGCCGAAGGCCGGCAGCATGCGCACGATGGCTTGCGGCAGGATGATCTTGCGCAGCGCCTGGGCGCGCGACATGCCCAGCGCCAGCCCGGCGCGCATCTGGCCGGGCCGCACCGACTCGATGCCGGCGCGCACCACCTCGGCCGCGTAGGCCGCGATGTGCAGGGTCAGCGCCACCAGCGCGGCCCAGAATGGCGCGAAGTTCACGCCGGCCAGCAGCGGCAGCGCGAAGTAGATCCACACCAGCACCACCAGCACCGGGATGGCGCGCATGCTGTCGATGTAGAACACCAGCAGCGGCCGCAGCCAGCGCGGCCCGTACAGGCGCAGCAGCGCGATCGCCAGGCCCAGCAGAATGCTGGACACGGCCGCCGCCGCGCTGAGCGCGATGGTCGTGCCCAGCCCGCCGGCGAAGAAGCGCCAGTTGTCGACGATGGGAGAGAAATCGAAATCCATGCGGTCTCCGCGAGTCCTGGACGGCGCCTAGAAGGTCACCATCACTTTCATGGCCTGGGTCCGGTCGGCCGCCAGCGCGAAGGCCTCATGCGCCTGGCGCACGGGCACCGCCGCGCTCAGCAGCGGCGACACGTCCAGCAGGCCTCGGCTCAGGTAATCCACGGCCCAGGCGTACTCGTCGACGAAGCGGAAGCTGCCGACGCAGGTCAGGCTCTTGACCATGATCTGGTTGAACGGGCAATCGGCGCTGCTGCCGGACAGCGTGCCCACCGTGACGATGGTGCCGCGCGGGCGCGCCGCGCGGATGCAGTTGGCCAGGCCGGCATAGTTGCCGGACGCCTCGAAGCACACGTCCACCGTGCCCTTGCCCGCCGCCAGCTCGTCCAGCGCGCCGGGATCGGTGGCGGCGTTGATGGTGCGCGTGGCGCCCACCCGCGCGCAGGCGGCCAGCGTCTGGTCGACGATGTCCACCGCGATGACGTGGCTGGCGCCGGCCAGCCGGGCCGCCATCACGACCAGCGCGCCGATGGGGCCGGCGCCCACCACCATCGCCGTCTTGCCCAGCAGCGTGCCGGCGCTGCGCACCGCGTGCAGCGCCACCGCCAGCGGCTCGCCGAAAGCGGCCAGCTCGAACGACAGGCTGTCCGGCACCGGCAGGCACTGGCTTTCCTGCACCACGACCTGCTCGCGCATCGCGCCCTGCATGTGCGGATAGCGGCTGGCGCTGCCGAAGAAATGCACGGCCTCGCAGTGATTGGAGTCGCCCTGGCGACAATAGCGGCACACGCCGCAGGTGCGCGCCGGGTCCAGCGCCACGCGGTCGCCGGGCTTGACCCGCGTCACCGCCGCGCCCACTTCCAGCACCTGGCCCGAGGCCTCGTGGCCGGGCGTCAGCGGTTCGCGGATGACGAAGTCGCCGACCCTGCCGTGCCGGTAGTAGTGCAGGTCCGAGCCGCAGATGCCCACGGCCTTCACGCCCACGCGCACCTGCGTGGGGCCCAGCGCCTCGGGCGCCACTTCCGTCAGGCGCAGGTCCTGCGCGCCATGGATTTCGCAATTCAGCATGAAGTCATACTCGTTTCAGTTATTCACCACGCCAACGCCCCGCAGGCAGCGTGCGCCGCATGCATCAGTGCCCCGCAAGAAAACAGGCGCCCCCAATCGGGATGTCACGGAGCCGGCTCCGCCGGTCCGTAGACATGCCCCCTGGGGGGAAGCGCGCAGCGCTTCGGGGGGGGCCTACTTCAACTCAAGGGTCATGCGGCGCTCTTCGGCGGCCAGTTCGGGATGCATGCGGGCCTCGACCTTGCGCAGCCATTCCAGGTACACGGGCTGGTTCTTGGCCACGCCCATGCCGGCCTGGATCTCGAAGATCTTGCTGTCCTGGCAGTTGTTGTCCTTGGGAAAGACCGCCAGGCCCTTGACCTTCTTGCTGATGCTGGGCCAGAGCATGCGGTTCAGCGGCGCCACGTCCGAGCGGCCGGCCAGCACTTCCTCGATCGGCGCGACCGAGCCCGAGTTGGCCACGCCGCGCAGCTTGGCCTTGGAGAACTGCTCGCGCACCAGCGGCTCTTCCCCTGCGCCGGAGAAATAGGCCATGGTGATCTCGGGACGGTTGAAGTCCTCGACCTTGGTGACGCCGGTGAATTTCGGATTGGAGGCCAGGCCGAACATGCACACGCTGGTGCTGGAGAAGGTGACGAAGTCGATGATCTTGGCGCGCTCGGCGTTCTCGTTGAGCGGTCCGATCATGATGTCCATCTGGTTGGCGATGAGCGCCGGCACCTTGGTCTCATGGCTGACCTGCACCGGCACCATCTTCACGCCCAGCAGCTTGGCGAACTCCTTGCCCAGCGTCCACGACGAGCCCATCCACGGCTCGCCCGAGCCCGAGGTGTTCTGCACCAGCCAGGGCGGGTTGTTGACCACGCCCACTCGCAGCACGCCGGCCTTGCGGATGGCGTCGATGCGTTCGCTGGCGCCGGGTTCGGGCGGCGTCTGAGCCTGGGCCGAGAAGCTGGCGCCGGCCAGGACGATGGCCGAGAGGGCCAGTCGCGCGGCGGCGCGGCGGGAAAAGCGCTGTTGCATGTCATGTCTCCTAGTGTGGGACGGCGTGTTCGTCACGGGCGCGTGCAGCCGCCGGCGGCGTCGCCGGATCCGCGCGGCGCGCGGCGTTCCTGTGTTGCGGTTGGGTAGCGGGTTGAGCCGCGATTGCAGGCTTAAGGCAACTGCTCGATGACGCGCGTTTCGTCGGCGTCCAGCTGGGGCTTCATCGAAACCGCCACCTGCCGCAGCCAGGCGAGGTAAGCGTCCTGCCCCTTGTCGACGGCCAGGCCGACCGGCGAGGCCTTCTCGGTGCTCTGCTGGCAATTGGCCTCGGCGGGAAACACCTGCAATCCGGGCACCTTGCGCTTGAGGCCGACCCAGGGCACGCGGTTGATGGGCGCGGCGTCGGCGCGGCGCGCCATGATTTCCTCGATCGGCGCGGTGGCGCCGGAGTTGGCGACGGCGCGCAGCGTGGCATTGGGGAAGCGCTGCTTGACCCAGGCTTCCTCGGCCCCGCCGGTGAAATAGGCAATGGTGATGCCGGGACGGTTCAGGTCGTCCACGGATTTGACCTGGGCCAGCTTGTCGTTGCCGGCGCGGCCGAACATGCAGACGCTGGTGGCCGAGTACAGCACGAAGTCCACCACCTTCAGCCGTTCCGGCGTTTCGGCCAGCGGGCTGATGGTCATGTCGACCTGGTTGGCGGCCAGCACCGGCACCTTGGTCTCGTGCGACACGGCCACCGGCGCCAGCTTCACGCCCAGGCGCCGCGCGTACTCCCTGGCCAGCAGCCAGGCGGGACCGCTCCAGGCCTCGCCGCTCTTGCCGGACACGTCCTGGATCAGCCAGGGCGCGTTCTGCAACACGCCGACGCGCAATTCGCCGGCCTTGCGGATGGCGTCCACGCGCGGGCTCTGGCCCGGCGCGGGCGCTTCCTGCGCCCCGGCCGCGCTGGCGGCCGCGAGCAGCGCGGCCGCCGCCCAGCGGCGCCATGCGCCGCTCCCCTTGTAATGTCGCTGCATGTCTTGTCTCCTGGTCTTGATGGGCCCGGGTCCGGCCGGCAAGGTATGTTCCCTGCTCGTTCCGGGGGGCCGCCTGCTAAGGCCGCCTCACGGGGCCATGTCGTAGGGTCGCGTCGCGGGTCCGCATCAGCGCCACCCCTGCGCGAATTCACCGATCACGCGCTCCAGATGGCCGCGCATGGCCAGCCGGGCCGCGTCGCCATCGCCCGCCACCAGGGCGGCGAAGATGCGCTGATGGTCTTCCTGCGAGGCCTGGCGCAATTCCTGCGTGTGGAAGTGCTGCTCGATCTTTTCCCAGACGGGGCCGCGCGCCTGGTCCCACATGGATGCCACCGTGGCTTGCAGCACGCTGTTGCCGGTGGACTGCGCGATGTACAGGTGGAAGCGCCGGTCGGCCTCTTCGTTGGCGACCTTGTCCATCATCTGCTCGCGCATGGTGGTCAGAGCCTCGAACATACGGTCCAGATCCGCGTCCTTGCGCGTGGTGGCTGCCAGCCCGGCGATCTCGGATTCGATCAGGCAGCGCGCGCGCAGCAGCTCGAACGGGCCGGCGCCGGGTTCCTGCGCCATGGGCAGGCGCGCCACGCCCGGCTTGGGCTCGCAGACATAGATGCCCGATCCGCCGCGCACCTCGACCACGCCCTGCAGTTCCAGCGCGATGATGGCTTCGCGCAGCGAAGTGCGGCTGACATCGAAGCGTTCGGCCAGCGCGCGCTCGGCCGGCAGGCGCTGGCCGACCGCGAATTCTCCCTGGACCACCAGGGCCTGGATCTGGGAGGCCAGACGCAGATAGGCGCGGTCCAGTCCCGGCTTTTGCGCGGGATCTTCGGGCTTGGGGATCAGTTGCAGGTTCATGGCTTCTTAAATTGGTTAGACCAAATTCTAATTGGTTCACCACTTTTCACTATCATGGTTTACCAGAATACAAGTGGTAGACCAAACGACGATCCGGTGGCGCTGCCGATAAGATACGAGCCCGGAGAAGGATCCGCATCACGCATCCCCCGACATCGCAACGCCGCGAGGAGACCGCATGACCGACACGTCCCGCACGCCCCTGCCCGCTTCCGGCCAGGCTCCCGAACTGACCGTGGCCGAAGCCGCCGCGCTGATCCGCCAGGGCCGGCTGACCAGCCTGGACCTGACCCGCGCCTACCTGGACCGCATCGACGCGCGCCAGGACCTGAACGCCTTCATCACGGTGGACCGGGACGGCGCGCTGGCCCAGGCCCGCGCCTGTGACGAGGCGCTGGCCGCCGGGCGGCCGCAAGGCCCGCTGCATGGCGTGCCCATGGCCATCAAGGACAACATCCACGTGGCCGGCCTGCCCAATACCGCCGGCACGCCGGCGCTGAAGCATTTCCGTCCGGCCGAGGACGCGCCCGTGCTGCGCCGGCTGCGAGAAGCCGGCGCGGTGATCCTGGGCAAGACCCACATGCACGAACTGGCCTTCGGCGTGTCCGGCTACAACCACGCCTTTCCCGGCCCGCGCGGCCCCGGCACGCGCAACGCCTACGACGCCGACCGCGTCGCCGGCGGTTCATCCTCTGGCAGCGGTTCTGCGGTGGGCGCGCGCCTGGCGCCCGCGGCGCTGGGCACCGACACGGGCGCCTCTGTGCGCCTGCCGGCCTCCGTCAATGGCGTGGCGGGCTTTCGTCCCACCGTGGGTCGCTACGACGGCGCCGGCATCACGCCCATCTCCCATACGCGCGACACGCCGGGACCGCTGGCGGCCAGCATGGAAGACATCGCGCTGCTGGACGCGATCCTGGCCGGCGAAGACCAGCCCGCGCTGGCCGTGCCCGCGGCCGGCCTGCGACTGGGCCTGCCCTCCGATTTCTGGGCCGAGCTGGAGCCGGAAGTCGAACGCGTGATGCAAGCGGCGCTGGACAGGCTGCGCGCGGCCGGCGTGACGCTGGTACCGCTGGAAACGCCCGGACTGGCCGAGGCCAACGCGGCTGTCGGCATGCCGGTCTGCATATATGAGGCGAAGACGGATCTGACGGCTTACCTGAAGCGCTACGACACCGGCGTGGACATCGCGCAGGTAGCGGCGGCCATCGCCAGCCCGGACGTCAAGGGCCTCTTCGACGGCATGATCCTGCCGGTCGCGGTGCCCGGTCCCGACGGCGCGCCGGTGCCGCTGACGCCGCTGTACGAGGCGGCCATGGCCACGCATCGCGACGCGCTGATCGCGGCCTACCGAAGCGCCTTCGCCAGCCATCGCCTGGACGCGCTGTTGTTCCCAACGATGCCGGTGCTGCCGATCACGGCCGACGCGCAGGCCAGCGCCATCGAACACTTCATGCGCATGATCCGCAACACGGACCCAGGCAGCAACGCCGGCCTGCCCGGCCTGAACATCCCGGCTGGGCTGTCGGCGGCAGGCTTGCCTGTGGGATTGGAGATCGACGGCCTGCCGGGCGAGGACCGCAAGGTGCTGTCCATCGGCTTGGCGCTGGAGGCCGTGCTGGGCAGGCTGGCGCCGCCGGCGGGCTGAACCTTGCGCGGCGAACGCCGCTCACCCCAGGTTCGGCGCCAGCGTGCGGCGCAGGTCCTCGATGCTGCGGCCGCTGCGGCGCGCGTAGTCTTCCAGCTGGTCCTCGCCGATCACGCCGACATTGAAGTACTGCGATTGCGGGTGGCTGAAGTAGAAGCCCGACACGCTGGACGCCGGGTACATGGCGTAGCTGTCGGTCAGCATCATGCCGATGTCCTCGCCGTCCAGCACGCGGAACATGTCGGTCTTGACGACGTGTTCCGGGCAGGCGGGATAGCCCGGCGCGGGGCGGATGCCCACGTACTTCTCGGCGATCATGTCGTCGTTCGACAGGGCCTCGTCGGGCGCGTAGCCCCACAGGTCCTGGCGCACGCGCGCGTGCAGGCATTCGGCGAAGCCCTCGGCCAGGCGGTCGGCCAGCGACTTGAGCATGATGCTGGAATAGTCGTCCAGGTCGCGCTCGAACTCGGCTTCCTTCTTCTCGATGCCCAGGCCGGCGGTCACGGCGAACATGCCCACGTAGTCCAGCTTGCCGCTGGACTTGGGCGCGATGAAGTCGGACAGCGACTTGTTGCTCACGCCCTCGCGCTTGGCGCCCTGCTGGCGCAGGTTGCGGTACGTGAACAGCACTTCGCTGCGCGTCTCGTCCTTGTAGATCTCGATGTCCTCGTCGTTGATGCTGTTGGCCGGATAGAAGCCCACCACGCCGTTGGCGGTGAGCCAGCGGCCCTCGACGATGCGCTTCATCATGGCCAGTCCGTCGGCATAGACCTTGCGCGCCTGCTCGCCCACGACCTTGTCGTCCAGGATGGCGGGGAACGGCCCGAACAGGCTCCAGGTCTGGAAGAACGGGCCCCAGTCCACGTACTTCGCGATCTCGGCCAGGTCGTAGCTCTTGAAGGTGCGGCGGCCGATGAACTTGGGGCGCGGCGGCGTGTAGGCGTCCCAGTCGATCTGCGGGCGCGCGGCGCGCGCCTCGGCCAGCGGCACCAGCGGCGTGGCCTTGCGGTTGGCGTGGCGGCGGCGCACGTCCTCGTACTCCCCGGCCAGCTCGGCCAGGTAGGCGTCGCGCTGTGTCGACATCAGGTTGGTGGCCACGCCCACCGAGCGGCTGGCGTCGGGCACGTAGATCACCGGGCCTTCGTAGTTCGGCGCGATCTTCACCGCCGTGTGCACGCGGCTGGTGGTGGCGCCGCCGATCATCAGCGGCACCTTGCGCTCGCGGAAATACGGATCGCGCTGCATTTCCGAGGCGACGTAGGCCATTTCCTCGAGGCTGGGCGTGATCAGGCCGGACAGGCCGACGATATCGGCCTGCTCTTCCTTGGCCTTTTCCAGGATCTGCGCGCAGGGCACCATCACGCCCATGTTCACGACTTCGAAGTTGTTGCACTGAAGCACCACCGACACGATGTTCTTGCCGATGTCGTGCACATCGCCCTTGACGGTGGCGATGACGATCTTGCCCTTGGCGCGCACGTCGCCGCCGGCCGCCGCGATCTGGCGCTTTTCCTCTTCGATGAAGGGAATCAGGTGCGCCACCGCCTGCTTCATGACGCGGGCCGACTTCACCACCTGCGGCAGGAACATCTTGCCCTCGCCGAACAGGTCGCCGACCACGTTCATGCCGTCCATCAGCGGCCCTTCGATTACCTCGATCGGTCGGCCGCCGCGCTCGGCGATCTTCTGGCGCACCTCTTCGGTGTCCTCGACGATGAAGGCGGTGATGCCATGCACCAGCGCATGCGACAGGCGCGCCTCGACGGAGGCGGCGCGCCAGGCCAGGTCTTCTTCCTTCTTGGCGCCGGAGCCCTTCACCGTGTCGGCGAACTGCACCAGGCGCTCGGTGGGCGTGCGTTCGTCGTCGGCCTCGGTCTTGCCTACAGGCTCGGCGCGGTCCAGCACCACGTCCTCGACCAGGTCGCGCAGCTTGGGATCCAGGTCGGCGTACACGCCGAGCTGGCCGGCGTTGACGATGCCCATCGTCATGCCTTCCTTGACCGCGTAGTACAGGAACACGGTGTGGATGGCTTCGCGCATCGGCTCGTTGCCACGGAACGAGAAGCTGACGTTGGACACGCCGCCCGAGATGCGCGCGTGCGGCAGGTTGTCGCGGATCCAGCGCGTGCCTTCGATGAAGTCGACCGCGTAGTGGTTGTGCTCGTCGATGCCGGTGGCGACGGCGAACACGTTGGGATCGAAGATGATGTCCTCGGGCGGGAAGCCTTCTTCCTCGACCAGGATCTGGTACGCGCGGCCGCAGATTTCCTTGCGGCGCTCCAGCGTGTCGGCCTGGCCCTGCTCGTCGAACGCCATCACCACCACGGCGGCGCCGTAGCGGCGGCACAGGCGCGCGTGCTCGCGGAAGATGTCCAGCCCTTCCTTCATGGAAATGGAGTTCACCACCGGCTTGCCCTGCACGCACTTCAGGCCGGTCTCGATGACTTCCCACTTGGAGCTGTCGATCATGACCGGCACGCGGGCGATGTCCGGCTCGGACGCGATCAGGTTCAGGAAGCGATGCATGCAGGCCACCGAATCCAGCATGGCCTCGTCCATGTTGATGTCGATGATCTGGGCGCCGTTCTCGACCTGCTGGCGGGCCACGGCCAGCGCCTCGTCGTACTTTTCCTCGCGGATCAGGCGCGCGAACATCTTCGAGCCGGTCACGTTGGTGCGCTCGCCAACGTTGACGTACAGCGTGTCCTCATCGATGTTGAGCGGCTCCAGGCCCGACAGGCGGGTCTTGACCGGAATCTCGGGCACGACGCGCGGCGTCAGCGCGGTCACCTTGTCGGCGATGGCGCGGATATGGTCGGGCGTGGTGCCGCAACAGCCGCCGGACATGTTCACCAGCCCGGCGCGCGCGAATTCCTCCAGCAGCGCCGAGGTGTCGGCCGGGGTTTCGTCGAAGCCGGTCTCGGCCATGGGATTGGGCAGGCCGGCGTTGGGGTAGACGCAGACGTAGGTATCGCAGATCTTGGACAGCTCGGCCACGTAGGGGCGCATCAGCGCCGCGCCCAGCGCGCAGTTCAGGCCGATGGTGACCGGGCGCGCGTGGCGCACCGAGTTCCAGAAGGCTTCCACGGTCTGGCCGGACAGGATCCGGCCCGAGGCGTCGGTGACGGTGCCGGAGATCATGACCGGCAGGCGAATGCCGCGCTGTTCGAACACTTCCTCGGTGGCGTAGATCGCGGCCTTGGCGTTGAGCGTGTCGAAGATGGTTTCGATCAGGACGATGTCGATGCCGCCGTCGAGCAGGCCGTTCAGCTGCTCGACATAGGCCACGCGCAGCTCGTCGAAGGTGACGTTGCGCGCGCCCGGGTCGTTCACGTCCGGCGAGATGGAGGCGGTCTTGGGCTGCGGGCCCAGCGCGCCGGCCACGAAGCGCGGCTTGTCCGGCGTGCTGTAGGCGTCACAGGCCTCGCGCGCCAGTCGGGCGGATACCAGGTTCAGTTCGTAGGCCAGTTCCGGCAGGTCGTAGTCGCCCTGGGCGATGGAGGTGGCGCCGAAGGTGTTGGTCTCGATGACGTCGGCCCCGGCCTCCAGGTACTGGCGATGGATCTCGGCGATCACGTCGGGCCGGACCAGCGACAGCAGTTCGTTGTCGCCCTTCAGGTCCTTGCCATGGCCGGCGAAGCGCTCGCCGCGGAAATCCGCCTCGCCCAGCTTGTAGCGCTGGATCATGGTGCCCATGGCGCCGTCCAGGATCAGGATGCGCTGGCCCAGCAGTCGGGCGAAGTCGCCGCCACGGGTAAAGGCCTCGGGCGGATAGGGCAGGCGGGGATAAGACACGAGAAAGTCCTGGACGTGTGGCGAAAAGGGGAAAAACGCCGTGAAATCAACCCTTGATCGTAACAAAACGGGGCCTTTCCCGCCCGGCGGTGATACAGTTTCGGCCCCGAACCGGTGCTTTCGGCGCACATTGCCGGCAAGAACACAACACTTGCCGGCCGCGCGCGAAAGGTAAACGGGAAACAGGAAGGCGTCCCCGCCGGCGGCCCATCAAGCCCGCCGGCCATGCCCAGCCTGTGCTGCCCCCGCAACGGTCCCCATGCGCCAGCCGCATGGCAGCCCGATACCGGCCTGTTCGACAGTCAGGACGCCCCCTTCCCGGTCCGCCGGACGCGGCGTCCTCCCATCGTGAATGGCCTGCGGGGTCGCGGGTCGCTTCGAGGTCATGCAGATGAAAGCCCGTACCCTCCGCCGCAGCGCCGGCGTCCTGCTCTGTTCCGCGCCGGCCCTGGCCGCCGCCCAGCAAACTCCCGCCCCCACCGAACTCAGCCCCGTCATCGTCACGGCGCAACGCGTGCCTTCCGACGCCGCTACCCTGCCGGTCGCGGTCTCGGTGATCACCGCCGAGGATATCGCCGCCAGCAGCGCGCGCACCATGCAGGACCTGCTGTCCACGCAGGCCGGCATCCACCTGCTGAACACCAGCAGCTCGACCGACAACGCCATCGTCGACCTGCGCGGCTTCGGCATGACCGGCGCCAGCAACACCCTCATCCTGGTGGACGGCGTCAAGCAGAACACCAACGACCTGTCCGCGCCCAACCTCGGCGTGGTGCCGCTGGACCAGGTCGAACGCATCGAAATCGTGCGCGGCAGCGGCTCCGTGCAATACGGCGGCGGCACCACCGGCGGCGTGATCAACATCATCACCCGCCGCGACTTCTCCAAGGAACCGGTCACCGCCCGCGCCACCGCCACGTTCGGCAGCTACGGCCTGCGCCAGTACGACGCGGCCGTCGCCTTGAACAACCAGAAGGTCGGCGTCGACGCCTACATGCAGTCGCTGCGCACCGACGGCTACCGCGACCACGGCGGCGAGCGCCGCGAGGGCGGCGGCGGCGGCATCACGCTGCGCCACGACAACGGTTCGATCCGCCTGTACGGCAACACCACCACGCAGCGCCTGGACCTGCCCGGTCCGCGCCTGATCGACCCGGCCACCGGCAAGAACGAATTCGAGAGCGACCCGCGCGGCGCCAAGAACGACATCGACCGCGTCAAGACCACCACCACCACCATCGGCCTGCAGGTTGAACAGGTCATCGGCGCCGGCACGCTGTACGCCGACGCGTCGACCCGCCAGAAGAAGCTCGACGGCGTCTCGTACGACGGCTTCGGCAATACCCTGCGCGACCAGAAGCTGACCGAGAACCTCGCCAGCCTGCGCTACCGCCTGCCCTTCAACGGCGGCCACAGCGTGGTCTTCGGCGCCGACGCGCAGGAAGCCAAGACCACCTCGAGCCAGAATGCCTACTACGCATTCACGCCGTCGAAGTGGGAGTCGCGCCAGCATCAGTACGGCCTGTTCGCCGAGGGCACGATCCGCGCCACCGAAAGCACGCTCGTGACCCTGGGCCTGCGCCGCCAATACGCCTCGGACAAGGTGGAGATCCTGTCCGGCACGGACCAGCCGTCCGACCGTGGCAACCACCTGACCGCCTGGCAGCTGGGCGTGCGCCAGGACATCGGCGCCGGCTTCGGCGCCTATGCCAAGGTTGGCCGCAGCTTCCGCCTGGCCAACGCCGACGAACTGGTGTCGGTGAAATCGCCGCTGGCGCCGCAGACCTCCACCGACAAGGAACTGGGCCTGACCTGGAAGTCGGACAAGAGCAGCGCGCGCCTGTCCTGGTTCCGCTATGACCTGCGCAACGAGATCCAGTACAACCCGCTGGGCGATGGCATCTGGGGTCCGGGCACCGGCGGCAACGTCAACCTCGACCCAACCCGCCGCCAAGGCATCGAGCTGGAAGGACATCATGCCCTGACCAGCAGCATCACGCTGGACGCCAACCTGACCTGGATGGAAGCGAAGTTCCGTTCCGGCACCTACAGCGGCGTGGACCTGGCCGGCAAGCGGGTGCCGCTGGTGCCGAAGTGGCTGGCCAACGCCGGCGTGACCTGGCGTCCCACCGATGCGCTGCTGTGGAACGTGTCGGCCCAATACGTCGGCAAATCGCGCATGGACAACGACCAGGCCAACCAGTTCGGCGAGGAACTGAACGCCTATGTTCTGTTCAACACCAAGCTGGCCTACAAGTTCACCCGCAACATCGAAGGCGCGGTGGGCGTGAACAACATCCTGGATCGCAAGTACGCCAGCTACGGCGTGCGCGGCGCCAACACGGACTTCCAGTACCTGGGCTCCACGGCGCGCTACAACCTGTACCCTGCTCCCGGACGCAACTTCTACGCGTCCCTGACGCTGCGTTACTAGAGCAAGCATGAGACCCGCCCGCGCGACCTTGCGTGCGACCCTCCTGGGGCTGGCGCTGGCCCTGGGATCGGCTCACTCGCAAGCCGCCGCGATCCACGCGCAGGACGACCGTGGCCGCGTGGTCGTGCTGGCCGAGCCCGCGCGCCGGGCGGTGACGCTGGCGCCGCATGCCACCGAGCTGGTCTACGCGGCTGGCGCCGGCGGCCATATCGCCGCCACCATCCGTGGCAGCGACTATCCGCCGGCGGCGCTCGCGCTGCCGGTCATCGGCGATGGCACGCAACCGGACGCGGAACGCGTGGCCGCCGTCCGGCCCGACCTGATCATCGCCTGGCAACCGGCCGCCGCCGAACCGCTGGTCCGCGTCATGGACAAGCTGGGCGTGCCGGTCTACTACAGCGATCCGCAGTCGCTGGCGGACATCCCCGCCGCCGTGGAACGGATGGGCGAGCTGTTCGGCACCCAGGACCAGGCTCGGCCCGCCGCCAGGGCGCTGCGCGAACGGCTCGACCGGCTGGCCGCGCGCCATGCCGACCGCCGGCCGCTGCGGGTCTTCATCCAGGCCGGACTGGATCCCATCTACACCCTGAACCGGACCAGCATCGTCAGCGACGCCCTGCGGCTGTGCGGCGGCGTCAACGTCTTCGCCGACTCGCCCGTGGTGGCGCCCCAGGTGTCGCTGGAAAGCGTGCTGGCGGCCCGTCCCGACGCCGTGCTGGCGGGCGTGTCGCGGCCGCAAGACAACGCGAACAACCTCGCGGCCTGGCGCAAGCTGGGCCTGCCGGCCGCCCAGGCCGGCCATGTGTACGGCATCGACGCCGACGCCCTCTACCGTCCCGGCCCCCGGCTGGTCGACGCGGCCGAGGCGCTATGCGAGACGCTGGACGCGATGCGGCAATAGCCGACCCGCGACGGAATTCCGCCGGGTTCGGCAAATAGTGGAACGCCTCGTTCCGTCCTGTGCGTCGACACCGCCGCCGCGTGCTTTATCATTCGTGCAACGCTCTGACCGTCCCTCGGGTCCGCTCCCGGTCCCGCTCTTCGAAACACCGCCATGACCACCCAAGACACTCTCACCATCGCCGGCCGCGCCTATTCGTCGCGCCTGCTCGTCGGCACCGGCAAGTACAAGGATTTCGAACAGACCCGCCAGGCGCTGGACGCCAGCGGCGCCGAGATCGTCACCGTCGCCATCCGCCGCACCAACATCGGCCAGAACGCCGGCGAGCCCAGCCTGCTCGACCACGTGCCGCCGTCGAAATTCACGCTGCTGCCCAATACCGCCGGCTGCTACACGGCCGACGATGCCATCCGCACGCTGCGGCTGGCGCGCGAGCTGCTGGACGGCCACGACCTGGTCAAGCTGGAAGTGCTGGGCGATCCGCACACGCTGTTCCCCAACATGCCCGAAACGCTCAAGGCCACCAAGACCCTGGTCGACGAAGGCTTCAAGGTCATGGTGTATTGCACCGACGATCCCATCCAGTGCCGCATGCTGGAAGACCTGGGCGCCGTGGCGGTGATGCCGCTGGCCTCGCTGATCGGCTCGGGCATGGGCATCCTGAATCCCTGGAACCTGCGCCTGATCATCGACCAGGCGCGCGTGCCCATCGTGGTCGACGCCGGCGTGGGCACCGCGTCCGATGCCGCCATCGCCATGGAGCTGGGCTGCGACGCCGTGCTGATGAACACCGCCATCGCCGCCGCCCGCGACCCGATCCTGATGGCCAGCGCCATGAAGAAGGGCGTGGAGTCCGGCCGCGAGGCCTTTCTGGCCGGCCGCATGCCGAAGAAGCTCTACAGCGGCGCGCCCAGCTCGCCCACCGACGGCCTGATCGCCGCGGGCGCCGCGAAATGAACGCCGTCGCCCGTCGGCGCGCAGCGAACGCCGCCTCCCGGCGCCAAGGACACGCCCGATGAACGCCCGCCCCATCCCCAACACGCTCAGCATCGCCGGCGTCGATCCGTCCGGCGGCGCCGGCAGCCTGGCCGACGTCAAGACCATGAGCGCCCTGGGCGCCTACGGCTGCGCCGTGATCGCCGCGCTGACGGCGCAGAACACACAGGGCGTGACCGGCATTTCGCCCGTGCCGCCGGCCTTCGTCGGCCTGCAGATCGACACGCTGTTCGCCGACGTGCCGATCGCCGCGGTCAAGATCGGCATGCTGGGCCAGCAGCCCGTGACGCTGGTGGTGGCCGAGAAGCTCGCCAAGTGGCAGCCGGCCCACGTGGTGCTGGACCCGGTCATGGTGGCCAAGAGCGGCGACCTGCTGCTCGAGCGCGACGCCGTGAGCGCGCTGCGCGAAGCGCTGCTGCCCCAGGCCACGCTGCTGACCCCAAATCTGCCCGAGGCCGGCGTGCTGCTGGAAGAGCGGCCGGTGGAAAGCGTCAAGGAAATGCGTCGCGTGGCCGAGCGCCTGCGCAACAAGATGGCCTATGCCGGCGAGCGCTGGGTCATGGTCAAGGGCGGCCACCTGCCCGGCAACGACACCATCGACCTGCTGCACGACGGCGACCGCATGATCGAGCTGCCCGGCCACCGCATCGAGACCGCCAACACGCACGGCACCGGCTGCACCCTGTCGGCCGCGCTGGCCGCGCTGTTGCCGCAGACCGGCGACGTGCCCGAGGCGGCCCGCCGCGCCAAGGCCTACCTGACGGAAGCCATCCGCCAGTCCGGCCGCCTGTCGGCCGGCTCGGGCCACGGCCCGGTGCACCACTTCCACGCCTGGTGGTGAGCGGCGCGCGGTTACATTCCCCCGGCCGGAGGCGGCCTGACGCCCTCCCCGGCCGGGCCCGCGCCCCATGGCGTCACAGGACGCTACGAATCGGTACAATGGTCAGTTGATTCCTCTGTTTTCTCTGACCGTCATGAACGCTTCGACCCTGCCCGACGTAGAACAAGCCCGCTTCAACATGGTGGAACAGCAGGTCCGCCCCTGGGACGTGCTTGACGCCAATGTGCTGCAAGCCCTGTTCGATGTGCGTCGCGAACAGTTCGTTCCGCCCGCCCTGCGCGCGCTGGCGTTCTCCGACCTGGAGATCCCGCTGCAGATCAACGGCGTCGACTCCCGGCAGAACATGCTGGCCCCGAAGATCGAGGCGCGCCTGGCTCAGGAACTGCAGCTGACCAAGTCGGACTGTGTGCTGGAAATCGGCACCGGCTCGGGCTACCAGGCCGCGCTGCTGGGCTATCTGGCGCAGCAGGTGACCTCGGTCGAGATCGACAGCCGCCTGGTGACCTTCGCTCAGCAGAACCTGCAGATGAACAACGTCACCAACGTCAAGGTCGAAACCGGCGACGCCCGCAACGGCTGGGGCTCGACCGAATATGACGCCATCCTGGTGACCGGCTCGGTGCCCGCCGTGCCCGACGCGCTCAAGTATCAGTTGCGCGTCGGCGGCCGCCTGGTCGTCATCGTGGGCCAGGCGCCCGTCATGACCGCCTGTCGCATCACCCGCACCACGGCCGCCAGCTTCGAGACGGTCAACCTGTTCGAAACCGTCATCAAGCCGCTGCGCGGCGCGACGGTGTCCCAGTTCAAGTTCTGATCCGGCGCCGCCCGCGCCGTCCCCGCCCAGCGCGGGGATGCGGGGCGGACGTCCTGGAGCCGCACGACTCCCACGAAACATCATGCGCGTCCGATCGCTTACGGCATTACTGGTCTTCACCTGCGCCGCAAGCGTCGGCCCGTCGCGCGCCCATGCCGCCGACGACCTGATGCAGGTCTGGCGCACCGCGCTGGGCAGCGACCCGGTCTATGCGGCCGCGCGCGCCAACTACCGCGCCAGCCTGGAAAAGGAACCCCAGGCCCGCGCCGGACTGCTGCCGCAGATCAGCGCCGAGGCCGGCGGCGCCTACCGCGAAACCCGCAGCACGCAAGGCTTCGGCGTGGCCTACAGCGGCGGCCGTGGCACCTGGGACCTGGCGCTGACACAGCCGCTGTTCAATTGGTCGCGCTGGCAGGCCTATGAACAATCCAAGCTGCTGACCGCCGACGCCGAGGTGCGGCTGCAACAGGCCTTCCAGGACCTGCTGCTGCGCGTGGCCGAAGCCTATTTCAACGTGCTCTACGCCCAGGACGCGCTGACGGCGACCGAAGCCGAGAAGGCTGCCGTCGCGGGACAGCTGGAATCGGCCAAGCGCAATTTCGAGCTGGGCAACGCCACCATCACCGATACCTACGAGGCACAGGCGCGCTACGACCTGGTGCTGGCGCAGGAACTGCGGCTGCAGAACGACCTGGACGTGCGCCGCGACGTGCTGGCCCAGATCCTGGGCTCGCCTGCCGGCGCGCTGGCGGAGCTGCCGCCCGGCGTGCGCCTGCCCTCGCCCCAGCCGGCCCGGCTGAACGACTGGAGCACGCAGGCCGAGGCCTCCAACCTGGACGTGCTGCGCGCCCAGCTCCAGACCCGCATTGCCGGCCGCGACATCCAGATCGCCAAGAGCGGCCACTACCCCACCGTGAACCTGCGCGCCACCAGCGGCAGCGCCAGCGACGCGGTCATGAGCAACGGCAGCAGCGCGCCCGGCAAGCCCATCAACAACAGCGTGGGCGTGGTGCTGTCGATTCCGCTGTACTCGGGCGGCGGCATCTCGTCCCAGGTGACCGAGCGGGTGCAGCTCGAACAGAAGGCGCGGCACGATTTCGAGGCCGCCCGGCGCCAGGCCGTCCAATCCGCGCGCCAGCACTACTCGGGCGTGACCAGCGGCCTGGCGCGCATCGACGCGCTGGAAGCCGGCGAGAAATCCAGTCGCGCCTCTGTCGAGGCCAACCGCACCGGCTATGAAGTGGGCGTGCGCATCAGCCTGGACGTGCTCAACGCCCAGCAGCAGCTCTATGCCACCCAGCGCGATCTGGCGCTGGCGCGCTACACCACGCTGCTGTCCGGGCTGCGGCTGAAAGCGGTCAGCGGCATCCTGGCCGAGACCGACCTGGAAGCGATCAATCGGCTGCTGCGCGAGCCGCGCTGAAAGCCCCTACCAGGAAGTAGCATTTTTGCGACACAGTGAGAAATGATAAGAAACTTTGTTTCTTAACCTGTTACGATCCGCGCCGCTGAACGAGGCCGTCCGATGCTTCGTTCCATGAGACGACGCATCCATGACTACACGCTATGCCCACGTTTCCGACGATCAGATCGCGCTGACGTCCACGCCTCGCCCCCCATTCCTGCCCCGCCTGACCACCGCGCTGTTGAGCGCCGCGCTGACCCTGGCGGCCAGCCAGGCCCTGGCCGGCGGCGCCGGCGGCGGCGGCGACAATCCGGGCGGCAAGGGAGGCGGCTGGGAAAACCAGGGCAATGGTGAAAACATCGACCCGAACGACGGCAAGGCCACGGTGTCCGACCTGTCCGCCAACACCGTCCGTGAATTCACCACCATCACCCATGGCGGCGTGGGTGGCACCTCCCCCACCTTCGGCGGTGGCGGCGGCGGCGCGGCCGCCTACTTCGGTGGCGCCAATGCCACCATCACGGTCCGATCCAACCTGCTCGGCGGCTCGGGCTGGGTCGGTTATTCATCGACAGATGGCAGCGGCGGCGGCGGCGATGGCCTGATCGTGATGGACGGCAAGGTCAATGTCACCGCCACGGGTCAGTTGGTGGGCGGCGACGCCACCTATTCGATGGGCGGCAGGCCAGGCAGTGGCGGGGCCGCGCTATACCTGGACAAAGGCACGATCCAGAATGCCGGCCTTATCGTCGGCGGCACGGGCGGCTACAACAACGGCGCAGCCCCCTCCGGCATCGCCCCAGGCGGCAATGGCGGAGACGGGGCCGTGCTGCGCAATGGCCGCATGGTCAATGAAGGTCGCATCACGGGTGGAGAGGGCGGCATGAGCATGACCCCCAACTCCCGTGGCGGCAACGGTGGCAACGGCGTTGTCATCATGGCCGGCTCGAATACGCCGCGCCTGCCCGGCTCCGCGCTCAGTCTGCCGGACCTGGTCAACCGTGGCCAGATCACGGGCGGCAATGCCGCCAACAACAGCGACTACCCCAGCCCATATCACTCCGGCACCTCGGGCGCCGGCGTTGTCGCCAAGGACAACGTCTACATCGTCAACTACGGCAACATCACCGCGGGGGGAGACGGTTCCGGCGCCAACGGCGTCGCGGTCAGGCTGACCGGCGATGGCAATCGCCTGGAACTGGCGAACGGATCCAGCACCATGGGCCATATCCTGTCGACCGGCCGCAACACGCTGGCGCTGAACAGCGCGGATGGCAAGCCCACCACCGCCTCCATGACGGGCGACCTGTACCTGGGGCCCGGCGACACCTTCGAGGTCCGCGCCACCCCCACCGCCGCCGACCGCCTCGATGTCAACGGCAAGGCGCAAATACACGGCACGGTCAGCGTGGTCGCCGGCACGGGCACGTATGCGGAAAACACGCGCTACACCATCCTGACGGCGCAGACCTTGACCAACAAGTTCATGTCCGCCACCTCCAACCTGGCCTATCTCAAGCCCACCGTAGCCAACGAAGGCAACACGGTGGTGCTGACGCTGGCCCTGCGCCAGGCGCCCAAGCCCGACCCGGATCCCGTCACCCCCACCCGCCCCATCCGTTTCGAGGATCTGGCCGACACCAGCAACCAACGCGCCGCGGCGCGCGGGGTCCAGAGCCTGCCCGCCAGCAATCCGCTGTACCAGGCCGTGCTCAACCTGCCCGTGGGCGCGCCCGCGCCGACGTTCACCGCGCTGTCCGGCGAAACCCATGCCAGCAACGCCGCGTCGCTGCGCAACGTCGCCAACACGTCCGCGATGCTGCCGCTGGAACACTTCCGCAGCAACATGACCGCCGCGCTGCTGCCCGGCCAGCCCAGCGCCGCCGCGGGCGCCAGCGACGCCGCGCCCGACGCGGCCACCCTGCCCGGCTCCACCGTGCGCCCGGTCTGGGCCCAGGTGATCGGCAACTGGCAACGCGCCAGCGCCACCGACAACACCGCCGAAGTGCGCCAGCACACGGGCGGCCTGTTCATGGGCGCGGACCGGCCGCTGGGCGGCGGCTGGCGCATGGGCGGCGCGGTGGGCTACACCGACTCGCGCGCCCGCGCCGACGCCGTCGATTCCAAGGCCGACATCAGCAACTACAGCCTGACCCTGTACGCCGGCAAGTCCTTCGAGGCGGGCGCGGGCAAGCTGAACTTCCTGGCCGGCGGCGCCTATACCTGGCACGACCTGAGCACCGAGCGCATGGTCCGGATCGGCGGCGGCACGCAGAAGCTGCAGGCCGACTACGGCGCCAGCACCGCGCAGCTGTTCACCGAGCTGGGTTACGCCATGCGCGTCTCGCCCGCGCTGACGCTGGAACCGTACGCGGGCCTGACCTGGAGCGACCAGCGCATCCGTGGCTTCTCCGAATCGGGCGGCTACGCGGCCCTGTCCGGCCAGAGCCAGCGCAACGCCCTGACCACCACCACGCTGGGCCTGCGCGGCCGCCAGGACATCATGCTGGGCTCGATCAGCGCCGCGCTCCGTGCGGGCCTGGGCTGGCGGCATACCTTCGGCGACGTGCAACCCAGCACCACCATGGCCTTTGCCGGCGGCGATTCGTTCTCGGTGACCGGCGCGCCCATCGCTCGCAATGCGGCGCTGGTGGAACTGGGCCTGGACGGCAACCTGTCGCGCAGCACCACGCTGGCGGTGGGCTACAGCGGACAGTTCGGTTCGGGCAACCGCGACCAGACCGCGTCGATGACGCTGCGCTGGAAATTCTGATCGCGGCCTGCCCCGCGCGCGGATGAAAAAGGCGGCCCCATGGGGCCGCCTTCTTTTTTGCATGACAGAGGATCGGCGCGCGACCGCTCAGCCGCCCTGGATCTTCTTCACCAGCGCCGTCGTGGAACGCTCGAACTCGAACGGAATCGCCACCGCGCGGCCGCCCCAGCTCTTGACCAGCGCGGTCTCGGGCAGTGTTTCCATGTCGTAGTCGCCGCCCTTGACGATCAGGTCGGGCTTCAACTGGCCGATCAGGACCTCGGGCGTGTCCTCGTGGAACGAGGTCACCACGGCGACGCAGCCCAGCGCCGCCAGCAGCGCGGCGCGGTCTTCCATGCGGTTGAGCGGGCGCTCCGCGCCCTTGCCCAGGCGGCGCACGGATTCGTCCGTGTTGACCGCCACGATCAGCGTGCCGCCCAGCTGGGCCGCCTGATCCAGGTAGGTGGCATGCCCGCGATGCAGGATGTCGAAGACGCCATTGGTGAACACCAGCGGCCGCGCATAGCGGCCGGCGGCGACGGCGGCGACGCAGTCGCCGCGGGACAGGATCTTGGATTCGAAGCGGGCGGTCATGGCCGGATTGTAGCGGTCAGGCGCCCGCCAGGATGATTTCCTTTTCCTTGGGCACGAGCAGCGCCGTCATTTCCTTGCGGTAGCGGTTCAGATCCTTGACGGTCTCGAAGCTGCGGTCCATCAGCTTGGACAGGATGTGCAGGATGCGCGAGGCGACCTTCTGCTCCCAGACGCCGTCGAAGCGGATCTGCGTGTCCAGCCAGTGCTCCAGCCAGCCCGGCTCGGGCAGGCGCGACTGCACCGTGTCGTTGGGGAACAGCTGCTTGTTCACGTGCAGGTTGGTCGGGTGCAGCGCCTGCTGCGTGCGCGCGGCCGACGCCATCAGCACGCCGATCTTCGAGAACGCCAGGCGGGCCTGCTCGCTGGTTTCCTGGCCGCGGTCGTGCAGCGCACGGCGCATGTACTGCAGGTAGGCGCCAGCATGGCGGGCCTCGTCCTGCGCCACGGTCTTGTAGATGGCCTTGATGACCGGCTCGGTATGCCATTCGGCGGCGCGGCGGTACCAGTGGTTCAGGCGCACCTCGCCGCAGAAATGCAGCATCAGCGTTTCCAGCTCGGGCGCCGGATCGAACTCGAAGCGCACCTTGTGCAGCTCTTCCTCGGTCGGCATCAGGTCCGGGCGGAAGCGGCGCAGGTATTCGATCAGCACCAGGGAATGCTTCTGCTCTTCGAAGAACCAGACCGACATGAATGCGCAGAAATCGCTGTCGCCGCGATTATCGCGCAGGAACATCTCCGTCGCAGGAAGCGCCGCCCATTCGGTGATGGCGTTCATCTTGATCGTCTGGGCCTGCTCGTCGGAGAGCTTGCTGCGATCAAAATCATCCCAGGGGATGTCATGCGCCATGTTCCAGCGCACGGCTTCCATGGTCTTGAAGAGTTCAGGATAAAGCATGGTCTGCCCTTGTATATGTCCCGCGTGGGGCTATAGAAATAAATCGAATGGCGCCGCGGCCTGGAAGCCGCGCTGCGCGCCTGCGGGCGGCATGTTCCGTCGGCGCGCGGCGCAGGATGGAGCCTGGGTGGCGCCGTCTCCCGCGAGCGCTATTTTTCGCCGCATCCCGCGAAGCTATGATGACTGTTTCATGAACGAAACATGACAGGAGCCGTCTAGAGCATCGCGCCGCCTACCGGGTCAATGCCCACAGCGCCACCCCGACGGCCAGCGCGATCACGCCGACCAGGGCCGCGACGAGCCGGTTGTTCTGCTCTTGCGCCCGGCGCAGCTGGACCATTTCGGCCAGCAGGGCGGGCGAGACGTTCGGGCGGTTGAGATGGTCGTGGACCAGCCTGGGCAGCGCCGGCAGCATCTGCGACCACTGCGCCGCTTCCTTTTCCAGGCTCTGGCGCAGGCCCTTGATGCCGACGCGCTGGCGCATCCAGCGTTCCAGATAGGGCTTGGCCGTCTTCCAGAGATCGAGATTGGGATCGAGCTGCCGTCCCAGGCCCTCGACGTTGAGCAGCGTCTTCTGCAGCAGCACCAGCTGCGGCTGGATCTCGACGTTGAAGCGCCGCGAGGTCTGGAACAGGCGCAGCAGCACCTGGCCCAGCGAGATTTCGGACAGCGGCCGATCGAAGTACGGCTCGCACACGGCGCGCACCGCGCCCTCCAGCTCTTCCTCGCGCGTGTCGGGCGGCACCCAGCCTGACTCGATATGCAGCTGCGCCACGCGGCGGTAGTCGCGGTGGAAGAAGGCCAGGAAATTCTGCGCCAGGTAGTTCTTGTCGAACTCGGACAGCGAGCCGACGATGCCGAAGTCCAGCGCGATATAGCTGCCCAGCGTCTCGGGCCGGTCAGACACGTAGATGTTGCCCGGGTGCATGTCGGCATGGAAGAAGCCGTCGGTGAACACCTGGGTGAAGAAGATCTCGACGCCGGTGCGGGCCAGCGTGGGAATGTCGATGCCGGCCTCGCGCATGCGCTCGACCTGCCCCACCGGCATGCCGTACATGCGCTGCATGGTGAACACGGTGGCGGCGGTGTATTCCCAGATCACCTCGGGCACGATCAGCATGTCGCCACGGCCCGATTCGGGGCCGAAATTACGGCGCAGCTGGCTGCAGTTGGAGGCCTCGCGCACCAGGTCCAGCTCGTCGTGCAGGTACTTGTCGAATTCCGCCACCACTTCGCGCGGCTTCAGGCGGCGGCCGTCCGGACCCAGGCGCTCGATGATGCGGGCCACGATCTTCAGCAGCGACAGGTCCTTTTCGATGATGCTCAGCATGCCCGGGCGCAGCACCTTGACCGCCACCTCGCGGCCGTCGTGCAGCACCGCGAAGTGCACCTGGGCGATCGAAGCCGAAGCCACCGGATCGACATCGAATTGCGCGAACAGCTTGTCCGGCGGCGCGCCGAGCGCGGCCTCGACGCAGGCGGCGGCCTGGGCCGACGGGAACGGCGGCACGCGATCCTGCAGCAGCGCCAGCTCATTGGCGATATCGGCCGGGATCAGGTCGCGGCGGGTGGACAGCACCTGGCCAAACTTGACGAAAATGGGACCCAGCGACTCCAGCGCCAAGCGCAGCCGCAATCCGCGCGGCTGGCGCGGACGAGTGCCCAGCCGCATGACGCGCAGCAGGCAGGTGGCCAGCGGGTGGTTCAGGCTGGAGAGCACCAGCTCGTCCAGGCCGTAGCGCAGGGAAACCAGGATGATGCGTAGCAGGCGCAGCAGGGGGAACATGGATCAGGCGCCCCGCTTGGCGCCGGCGGCGACCAGTTTCGTCTGCAAGGCGGCGGCGGACCGCGCCAGCGCCTCGGCGCGCGCGTCCAGCTCGGCCAGGTCCAGGCGCCATTGCGCCAGCGCCGGACGGCCCAGCAGCAGGCCGCTTTCCTCGGCCAGATATTCGGACACATTCTCGGCCGCGCGCTGGCCGGCCTGCAGCGTGCCGCCCGCCAGCTTGCGCGCCCCGCCCACCAGGCGCAGCGCGGCGATGTCGCCCACCACGCGCGCCAGCGCGTCTTCGGGATCCCAGCGCAGCTGCTTGGACAGGTCGGCCACCACCTGGGCCAGCGCCGCATCGCCGGAGATATGCGTGGCCTCGGCCACGTCGGGCGCCTCGCCGCCCGACAGGCGCGGCAGCGGCAGCTTTTCGGGTGAGACCGTCAGCGTCACATCCGGCACCACGGCCGGATCGGACAGCTCGGCCAGCCCGTCGCTGCCGATGGTCAGGCCCAGCGAGAATCCGCCCAGCGCGAAGCGCACCGTCTTACCGGCGTGGCGGACCAGGCGCTCGCGCGCCCAGTCTTCGCGCTTCAACAGCATGTTGAGCGCCTGGGTGGCCAAGCGTGACGGCGTGGGCAGAAACGGAAGAGGCAGCATGAAAGGCAATCGGCAACGGCCAAGGGGCGGGGTTGCCGGTTTTTTACAGTGGGCAAGCCTGGAGTGTAACGGGTCGGGGCGTAGCGTGGCTTTGCGCCCGGACATGGAAAAACCGGCCCAGAAGGGCCGGTTGGGACCGGACGGCCAGGGCCATCCGGATCGGTGCAGCAGACGTCAGGCTCAGCTGGCGTAGTCGACCGGGATCTGCTGGATGCCGGCCAGCAACCAGCCGCCGTTGGCCGGCTTGTACAGGTTCCAGACTTCCTCGAAGCGGAAGGCCTCGGCGCCGGGCGCCTCGCGCAGCATGCCCGAGAAGCGGACGCTGGCCAGGTGGCCGTCGGAAACGGTCTCGATGCCCAGCAGCTCGGCGTTCAGCAGGACCACTTCGGTCTTGTTGGCGGCGCCGCCGCGTTCGGTCAGCTGCGGCTTGAGCTCGACGATCAGATCGTCGGTCAGGAACTCGCGCAGGCGGTCGGTTTCGCCGCTGTCCCAGACGGCCTGGATGCGCACGAACTGTTCCTTGGCCTGCTTCAGGAAGCTGACGGTGTCGAAGTCGCCCGGCACGTACCAGTTGCTGTCTTCGCCAGCCTTGGGCAGCGCGGCCGCGGCGGGCGCGGCAGCGGCGGCCACAGGCGCGGCGGGAGCCGCCGGAGCCGGCTGCAGCGTTTCACGCCACATGGGCTGTTGCTGCTGGCCCGGAGCCTGGCCCGAGCCGCCGAAGGCGGACTGCGTGGCCGGACGCGGCGCGGCGCCACGCAGGCGGCGCACGATGAACATCACGGCGAAGACGGCCAGCGCGATCAGCAGCGCGGACGACAGGAATTCGGCGAAGGCGCCGGACAGGCCCATGCTGGAAAGCAGCGCGGCGATGCCCAGGCCGGCGGCAATGCCGGCGATGGGGCCGAGCCAGCGCGAAGCGCCGCTCTTGGCCGCGGCGCCGGCCGTGGCCGCGCCCGCC
>NZ_JCBANG010000078.1:0-32394 GCF_059760905.1 Achromobacter sp. 1011811831 | reverse complement strand
GGTTTTTTCTGGGCGGTTGCTCAGGCGCTGGCCGGCGCATGCCGGCGGACGCTCCGGCTTACTTGCCCTGGGCGGTCAGCGCCAGCGCGGCGGCGTTCACCACGGCGGCGATGCGGCCGGCGTCGCGCACCTGTTCGGTCGACAGGCCTTCGTTCTTCACGATTTCATAGTGCGACTGGACGCAGAAGTGGCACTTGCCGACGATGGAGGCCACCAGCGCGAACAGCTCGAAGCGCTTCTTCTCGACGCCGCCGTGCGTGGCATAGGCGTTCATGCGCAGTTGCGGCGGCAGGCTCTTGAGCTGCGGATCGTTGGCCATCTCCACGTAGGGATACCAGATGTTGTTCATGCCCATTAGCGCGGCGGCGGACAGCGCGGCATTGGCGTCCGTCTCGGACAGGCCGCTCTTGAAGGCTTCGACCAGGAACGGGCTGCGCGCGGCATAGGCGGCGGCCAGCGCCGCACCCAGGGCGTCTTCGGCCGGCAGGGTCGAGCGGGATATCACGGCGTCCAGATTCAGGCGGATGTCCTTGGCCCAATCCGGCAACTGTTCTTTGATGGTGGAGAGGAATTCCATAGTTTTTACCTATAATCTAGCGCAGTTAAAGCCCGGCAGGAGCTTGCGCATGCAAACCCCTGGCCGGGCTGGAAATTACAGCGTGGCGCCGCCAACCGTACGGTTGCACGGGCACAGCTCGTCGGTTTGCAGACCGTCGAGCAGACGCAGAACTTCTTCCGGGTTACGGCCGACGTTCAGGTTGTTCACCGAAACGTGCTGGATCGTGTTGTCCGGATCGACGATGAAGGTGGCGCGCAGGGCAACGCCAGCACCCTTTTCACGCACGCCCAGCTGGTCGATCAGGGCGCCGGTGGTGTCGCCGAACTGGTAGTGACCCAGCTTGTTCAGGTCCGGGTGCTCACGGCGCCAGGCCAGCTTGACGAATTCGTTGTCGCTCGAACCGCCCAGCAGGACGGCGTCGCGGTCTTCGAAATCCTTGGCCAGCTTGTTGAAGCCAACGATTTCGGTCGGGCACACGAACGTGAAGTCCTTCGGGTAGAAGTAAATCACCTTCCACTTGCCGGGGAAGGAGCTTTCGGTGATGTCTTCGAACGCGGACACGCCGTTTTCTTCATGCTGGTTGAAGCCGGGCTTGACGCCGGTAACCTTGAAGGGCTCGAGTTTGTCGCCAACAGTTTTCATGTTTACTCCTAGTGTTGTCGGTGGAATGAAGCCTGTGCCTCAAACCACTAATTCTACGCTATTGATTTTCACTGTCTAATTGATAATTCCTAAATTTGGCTTTGGGCAGCTCTATCCGCGCGGTCAAACCGCCCCCCTCGCGGGGGAGCATGCGCAGGGATCCGCCCACATGCTTGAGCAGCCGCTCGACAATGGCCAAACCCAGGCCGGCGCCGCTGACGCCGGTGCGCGCGGCTTCGCCGCGCGAGAAGGGACGTAGCAGGCGCTCCACGTCCTCGGGCGCGATGCCCGGTCCGCGGTCGCATACCTCGATGGCGATGATGCCGCCCTCAGCTTGCAGTGTCATGACCAGATGCGCCATGCCGTCTTCTGAGCGGCCGTAGCGACGGGCGTTCTCGATCAGGTTGCTGACGATGCGCTTGAGGTCCAGCGCGGTGATGCGCGCGCGCAGGCCGGGCTCCAGCGAGGCGTCCAGTTCGCCGCCCAGCGAGGCGGTATGGCTGCGCTCGCGCTCGTAGAGTTCGGCCAGCACAGCGGAAATGTCCGTCGCCAGCTGGGGCAGGGTGCCCGCCGGACGGGCGTATTCCATGAGCTGGCCGATGCTGTGGTCGATCTGGCCCAGGTCTTCGTCGATGGCCTGGCGCGCGTCTTCCGACACGCCGCTCAGCTCGATCTCCAGGCGCATGCGCGCCAGCGGCGTGCGCAGGTCGTGGGAAATCCCTGCCAGCATCAGCTCCCGGTCGGCCTCGGCCTGCCGCAGATCCTTGGCCATGCGGTTGAACGAGGCGTTCAGGTCACGGATTTCGAGCGGCCCCTGCTCAGGCAGCGGCGCCGGGTTCTCGCCGCGCGACAGCACCTGGGCCGCGCGCGCCAGCCGCGACAGCGGCCGGTTCACGAAGCCCACGCTGACGGCCGCGCCCACCAGCGACAGCAGCAATGCGGTCGCGCCCCAGCCCAGCCATTCGATGCCCCCGGTCAGCCCGATCTGCTCGCGCTCGAACACCAGCCAGTACAGCTCTTTTTCGATCTGGAAGCTGACCCAGAAGCCCGGCACCTGGTTCACGCCCCAGGCGATCTGGGTCTCGGGACCGAAGCGCGTGCGGATATGCTGCGCCACGCGCTGCCAGTAGTCGTCGTCGGGCAGGGCCTCGGCGTAGTCGGTGACCTCGCGCGGATAGACCTGGATGCCTTCATTGGTGGCCAGGTCGAGCAGGAGCTTGCTGCGTTCGCCGTCGTGGGAGTAGATCAGCGCGGTGCGAGTGATATTGACGGCCGTGATCACCCGCTGCGCCATCTGGTTGGCGCGCGGGCCCAGCTCCATGCTGAAGAAGACTTGTAGCCACGCACCCAGGCTGACGAGCATCAGCGCGGCGAGCAACAGGAACGTGCGGCCGAATAGTCCCAGCCGCAGACGCGAGGTCAGGTTCCTGAAGGTTTTGCGCAAGCGGGGCACGAGGCTGCGCTCCTGCCCGGGGCGGGCTTGTCGATCAACTGCCACCGTCCGGAACGAACACGTATCCCAGGCCCCAGACGGTCTGGATGAATACGGGCTTGGACGGGTTCGGTTCGATCAGCTTGCGCAGGCGGGAAATCTGCACGTCCAGGCTGCGGTCGAAGGCTTCGTACTCGCGGCCGCGTGCCAGTTCCATCAGCTTGTCGCGCGACAGCGGAATCTTGGGATGGCGCGCGAACACCTTCAGCACGGAGAATTCGCCCGTGGTGATGGGCACCTGTTCCCCGTTGCGCGTCAGCGTGCGGGTGGACAGGTTCAGCACGTAGGGGCCGAAGGCGATGGATTCGTTTTCCTGGCTGGGGGCGCCGGGATGTTCCTCGGTGCCGCGGCGGCGCAGGATCGCGTTGATCCGGGCCAGCAGCTCGCGAGGATTGAACGGCTTGGACAGGTAGTCGTCCGCGCCCATCTCCAGGCCGACGATGCGGTCGATTTCTTCCGCCTTGGCCGTCAGCATGATGATGGGTGTGTTGTCATGGCCACCGCGCAGCCGGCGGCAGATGGACAGGCCATCCTCGCCGGGCAGCATCAGATCCAGCACGAGCAGGTCGAAATGCTCGCGTTGCCAGAGTTTGCCCATCTCTTTGGCGTCTTCGGCGACGAAGACGTTGAATCCCTGCTCGGACAAGTACCGGCGCAGCAGATCGCGCAAGCGCGGATCGTCGTCGACGACGAGGATTTTGCGGGTGGGGGTGGTGTTTTGAGTGTTCATGGCCGGAAATGTAACAGTGACAAGAACCAGCGGCTAGAGGGCGTTCACAAGATATTACACATTGCGAGCCCTGGTTGAAATCCCCCTTCTCGACGGGTCAAAGCCGTCTAATTTCGTACAATCTGCACCTATGGAACTAAACCTGCTGGCTCTGGAAACCTCGTCGTCGCGCTGCGGCGTAGCCCTGTTGCGCGCGGCCGACGGCCGGCTGGACATCACCGTTCGCGAGTGCGAGGGATCCCAGGAGCACGCCGAACGGCTGCTGCCCATGGCCGGCGAACTGCTGGCCGAGGCAGGACTGGCCCCTGACGCGCTGGCCGCCGTGGCGTTCGGCCAGGGGCCGGGCGGTTTCACCGGCTTGCGGGTGGCCTGCGGCGTGGCCCAAGGCATGGCCCTGGGACTGGATATTCCCGTGCTGCCCGTGGTTTCGCACCTGGCGGTGGCCGCGCAGGCGGGAGCCGCGCCGGGCCAGGCCGTGCTGGTGGCGCTGGACGCCCGCATGAATGAAGTCTATCTGGCCGTCTACCGACGGGCAGGAACGGAAGGCGACGAGCAGGCTTCCTGGGAGACGCTCCAGGAACCCATGCTGATCGCCGCCGCCGAAGTCGTGCCCTGGGCGCAGCATCATCAGTCCGGCTGGCGCCTGGATGCGCCGCTGTTGATCGCGGGTGATGCCTGGGACGCTTATGCGGCCGACATGGCGCCGGCGCCCGCCTGGCGGCGGGCCGACGCGCTGCGTCCGGAAGCCGCCAGCGTGGCGCGGCTGGCGCGCCAGGACTGGCTGCGCGGCCAGTCCGTGCCGGCCGAACTGGCCGCGCCACTCTATGTAAGAGACAAGGTCGCCTTCACCACCGCGGAGCGCATGCGCGGCGAAGGCGGCAACCCCAAGGCGCGCCCGGCCATCCCGGCGACGCCGCAGCCGCTGACCGACGCCGATCTGGACGAGGTGGTCGCGCTGGAAGCCAATGTGCAGTCCTTCCCCTGGACGCGCGGCAACTTTTCCGATGCGCTGGCGGCCGGCTATGGCGCCTGGACCTTGCGCCAGGACGGCAAGCTGGCGGGTTTCTGTATCCTGATGTTCGCGCCGGATGTGGCCCATCTGCTGGTCATCGCCGTGGCCAGGAACCTGCATCGGCAGGGGCTGGGCGGCGAGCTGATGCTTTGGTGCGAACAGCGCGCGCGCGAGCGCGGCCTGGAGGGCGTGCTGCTGGAAGTGCGGCCGTCCAACGTCTCGGCCATCGCTTTCTATAAGAAGCACGGCTATCTGCAGATCGGCGTGCGCCGCGGCTATTACCCGGCGGACAAGGGCGGACGCGAGGACGCCCTGGTCATGCAAAAGCGTTTCGACGCGAGCGGAGCCTGAGCATGAACGCCGTCCGGTCGCCCGAAGACATCATGTCCGCCATCCCGCCGGCTGGCGCCGCCGCGCCGCGCGTGAATCCGTTGCAGCGCATCTGGCTGCGCGAGATCGGCATGGAGAAGCTGTGGCTCAAGTCCGCGCCTGCTGTCCGCCAGGCCGATGCGCAAGTCATTGACTTGAAAAAGGAAGTGCCCGTCCGCCCGGCTCAGGTCGAACGTCCGGACCCGGCCTCGCCGGTCGCGCTGCCCGTTGCCGCGGCGCCGCAGGCGCAGGCCGCGCCCGGGCCGGACGCGCCGGCGCGCGTCGCCCCGGCCGTGCGCAGCGGCCCGCCGCCCAGGCCGGTCGCCAAGCAGGAGCCGGAAGTCGCCGAGGCCCCGGTCATTCCCGTCGCCGAGCGCGTGCGCAACGCCACCCTGGACGAGCTGCGCGAACAGGTCGTGTCCTGCACCGCCTGCGGCCTGTGCCAGGGACGCCGCCACGCGGTCTTCGGCCATGGCGGCCAGCCGGCGCGCTGGCTGGTGGTGGGCGAGGCGCCGGGCGAACAGGAAGACCGCCAGGGCCAGCCCTTCGTCGGCCGTTCGGGCCAGTTGCTCGACGCCATGCTGTCGGCCGTGGGCATGAGCCGCGAGCGCGACGTATTCATCGCCAACGTGATCAAGTGCCGCCCGCCGGGCAACCGCAACCCCAAGCCCGAGGAAATCGCTGCCTGCAGCCCCTACCTGATGCGCCAGATCGAGCTGCTCAAGCCTGAGCGCATCCTGGTGCTGGGCCGTTTCGCCGCCCAGACGCTGCTGGGCACCGAGGCCACCATCGGCAGCCTGCGCGGCCGTGTGCACCAGCTCAAGACCGACGCCGGCCCGCAGATCCCCGTGATCGTCAGCTACCACCCCGCCTACCTGCTGCGCAGCCCGGTGGAAAAGTCCCGCGCCTGGCAAGACCTGAAGCTGGCCTCCAGCCTGAACTGACGCGCGCATCCGCGCGCCGTCTGATTTCAGCGATTGAGTGTGAGCGCACGGCGCGCCGCCAGCATGCGCGCCCAATGGGCGCTGCCGCGTTGAAGCGCCAGAGCTGGCCAGCATGCTTGAGACGGGCCGCCCGAGAGACACGCACGACCATCCGACATTGCCACCCCAATCGAGGCCGCGCGGAGCCGGCTTTGCCGGTCCGCAGCGGCGCCCTTGAGGGGGGAAGCGCGTAGCGCTTCTAGGGTGGGATTATCCTTCCGGTCCGCAGCGGCGCCCCCTTGAGGGGGAAGCGCCAAAGGCGCTTCGGGGGTGGGTTACTCCCCCAGGGCCCGGCCGTGACCTTCCTGGCCGATCTGCTCCTGCAGCTCCGGATTGGCCTGCAGGTTGCGCTTGCACCAGCGCATGAAGACAACCATCAGCACGGCGACCACGGTGCCGAACATCACGATGATGATGTTGATCGGCAGCTGCAGCCACAGCAGCAGCGTGTACATGGCGACCATGAGCAGGATGTTGAGCTGCTCGTTGAAGTTCTGCACGGCGATGGAATGGCCGGCGGAAAGCAGCACGTGGCCGCGGTGTTGCAGCAGGGCGTTCATGGGCACGACGAAGAAGCCGGCCAGGCCGCCGGTGACCAGCAGCAACAGGTAGACGCTCCAGGGGGCATAGACCAGCGGCATCAGCAGCACCACCAGGCCCATGGCCGCGCCCACCGGCAGCACCGACAACGCGCGGCGCAGCGGAATGCGGCCGGCCAGGATCGAGCCCACCACGGTGCCCAGCGCCGCCACGCCCATCAGGATCGAGGCCTTGTCGAGCTGGTAGCCCAGGTGGCTGCGACCCCATTCGATGACGATCAGCTGCAGCGTGGCGCCGGCGCCCCAGAACAGGGTCGTGACGGCCAGCGAGATCTGGCCCAGCTTGTCGCGCCACAGCACGCAGACATAACCCCAGAAGGTGCCCATGAGCTTGATCGGGTTTTTCTGCTGCGGCGGGTAGCGCACGTGCGTCTGCGGAATCATCAGGTTGCACAGGGCCGCCAGCAGGTAGACGAAGGCGATCACCAGGATGGCCGCCTCGGCTGGCGAATGCACCAGCTTGCCGATGAAGGAATGGTGCAGCAAGGCGTTGGACACGTGCGACGAGATCAGCAAGCCGCCCAGCACGGTGCCCAGGATGATGGACAGCACCGTCAGGCCCTCGATCCAGCTGTTGCCCTTGACCAGCATGGACGGCGGCAGCATTTCGGTGACGATGCCGTACTTGGCCGGCGAGTAGGCGGCGGCGCCGATGCCGACCACGCCATAGGCCGCGCATACCAGATACGTCTGATATTCCGGGGCGATGCCCAGGCTGGCGTATGAGAACATCAGCAGACAGCCGGCGACCTTCAGGGCATTGGTGCTGAACATCACCCGGCCCTTGGGGAAGGAGTCGGCGAAGGCGCCGACGAAGGCGGCCAGCACCACGTAGGCCAGGGCGAAGGTCCATTTCATCATGGGCGCCAGCCAGTCAGGCCCGTGCAGTTCCTGTATCAGGGCGATCGCCGCGATGAACAGCGCGTTGTCCGCCAATGATGAGAAGGCCTGCGCGGCCATGACCAGATAGAAACCACGTTTCAAGAATGTCCCCGATGCCTGGCCCGAGCCGGCCAGCCTGCTGGTTGAATAGTGTGCCGTTCCAAAAAGTGTCAGGGAGTATAGCCGGTGGCACAGTCCTGCCCGGCTCGGCGTTTGCCCGCGGTTTGACCGGATCGGGATGGCGCGCGCGTCACGCCTCTTGACGCTTGTTCACGTTCGGGGACAGACCGCCTGCGGTATCATACGGGCCATATGCGCGCCGGCCCTCCTGGGGCCGGTTTGCAATCTGCGCGGCAGGTCCCGGTCTGTTAACGCCTTTCGTTCAACCCACCACCCGGTCCGTCATCGTACTGTGCGTCTTACTCAGCTAAAACTCGCCGGCTTCAAGTCCTTCGTCGATCCCACCGTGATCCCCGTGCCCAGCCAACTGGTGGGCGTGGTGGGCCCCAACGGTTGCGGCAAGTCGAACATCATCGACGCCGTGCGCTGGGTGCTGGGCGAGGCCAAGGCTTCGGAGCTGCGTGGCGAGTCCATGCAGGACGTCATCTTCAACGGCTCGGGCAACCGAAAGCCGGCCGCGCGCGCCTCGGTGGAAATGGTGTTCGACAACAGCGAAGGGCGCGCCGCCGGCCAGTGGAGCACCTACGCCGAGATCGCGGTGCGCCGGGTGCTGACCCGCGACGGCACCAGCAGCTATTTCGTCAACAACCAGCAGGTCCGTCGCCGCGACATCCACGACATCTTCCTGGGCACCGGCCTGGGCGCCCGCGGCTACGCCATCATCGGCCAGGGCATGATCAACCGCCTGATCGAGGCGCGCCCCGAAGAACTGCGGGTGTTCCTGGAAGAGGCCGCCGGCGTGTCGCGCTATAAAGAGCGCCGCCGCGAAACCGAGAACCGCCTGTCCGACACGCGCGAGAACCTGACCCGGGTCGAGGACATCCTGCGCGAGCTGAACAGCCAGCTCGAAAAGCTGGAGGCGCAGGCCGAAGTCGCCACGCGCTATCGCGAGCTGCAGGCCGACGGCGAAAAGAAGCAGCATTCGCTGTGGTTCCTGAAGGAAACCGGCGCGCGCGAAGAACGCGCCCGCAAGGCCCAGGAAATGCAGCAGGCGCAGAACGAGCTGGAAGCCGCCATCGCCGGCCTGCGCGCCGGCGAGGCCGAGCTGGAATCGCGCCGCCAGGCGCACTACGCCGCCAGCGACGCCGTCCACTCCGCCCAGGGCCAGCTCTACGAAGCCAATGCCCAGGTCAGCCGCCTGGAGGCCGAGATCCGCCACGTGGTGGATTCGCGCAACCGCCTGCAGGCGCGCCGCGAGCAATTGCAGCAGCAGATCGCCGAGTGGAACACCCAGCGCGAGCACTGCACCGAACAGATCGCCCAGGCCGAGGATGACCTGGCCACCGGCGCGGCCCGCACCGAAGAGGCGCGCGCCGCTGCCGAGGACGCCCACGCGTCGCTGCCCGACGTCGAGCAGCGCGTGCGCGAAGCCGCCGGCGGCCGCGACGAGATGCGCGCCGCCCTGGCGCGCGTCGAACAGAACCTGGCCCTGGTGGCGCAGTCGCAGCGCGATGCCGACCGCCAGATGCAGGCGCTGGAACAGCGCCGCGAACGTCTGCAGCAGGAATTGCGCGAACTGCACAGCCCGGATCCGGCGCGCCTGGAACAGCTGGCTGGCGACCGCGCCGCGGGCGAGGACCAGCTCGAAGAGGCCCAGGGCCAGCTGGCCGAGCTGGAAGCCCGCGTGCCCGAGGCCGACGCCGAGCGCAGCCGCGCCCAGGGCGATGCCCAGACCGAAGTGCAGAGCCTGGCGCGCCTGGAGGCCCGCCTGTCCGCCCTGGTCAAGCTGCAGGAAGACGTGCAGAAGCAGGGCGCGCTGGAACCCTGGCTGGCCAAGCACGAGCTGGCCGGCCTGCAGCGCCTGTGGCAGAAACTGCATATCGAGCCGGGCTGGGAAACCGCGCTGGAATCGGCCATGCGCGAGCGCATGGCCTCGATGGAAGTGCGCAGCCTGGATTGGGCCCGCGCCTTCGCCGAAGACGCGCCGCCCGCTCGGCTGGCCTTCTACCAATTGCCGGTCGCGGCCCCCGCGCCGGCCGCGCCCGCCGGGCTGACGCCGCTGGCCAGCCTGCTGCGCATCACCGATCCCGACCTGCGCACGCTGCTCAACGAGTGGCTGGCGGGCGTCTATACCGCGCCTGACCTGGCCCAGGCCCTGGCCATGCGCGCCACGCTGCCCGCCGGCGCCGCCTGCGTGGTCAAGGCCGGCCATCTGGTCGACGCGCACAGCGTGCGCTTCTACGCGCCCGACTCCGAGCAGGCGGGTCTCCTGGCCCGCCAGCAGGAGATCGAGAACCTGCAGCGCGAAATCAAGGCGCAGCAGCTGATCGCCGACCAGACCCGCGCCGCCGTGGCCCGCGCCGAGGTCGCCTGGCAGCAGGTGTCCCAGTCGATCGCGCCGGCGCGTCAGCGCGTGGCCGAGGTCACGCGCCGCGTGCACGACATCCAGCTCGAGCATTCGCGTCTGCAACAGCAGGCCGAGCAGTCCGGCGAGCGCGCCTCGCGCCTGCGCCAGGACCTGGAGGAAATCGCGGCCAATGAGGAAGACCTGCGCGCCGCGCGCGAGGAAGCCGAGGCCCGCTTCGAATCGCTGGACGAGGAACTGGCCGAGCATCAGTCGCGTTTCGCCGACGCCGAGATCGAAGGCGAGACCCTGGCCGCCCAGGCCGAGGCCGCCCGCGCCAAGCTGCGCGAGCTGGAGCGCGCCGCTCAGGAGGCGGAATTCGCCGAGCGCGGCGTCCAGGTCCGCATCACCGACCTGCAGCGCAACCGCCAGCTGGCCGCCGATCAAAGCCAGCGCGCCAATGTCGAGCTCGAACAGCTCCAGGCCGACCTGACCGAACTGGACGCCTCGGCCTCGCAGGCAGGCCTGCAGGACGCGCTGGAACTGCGCGCCGAGCGCGAGGACGCGCTGTCGCGCGCGCGCCAGGAAATGGACAATCTGGCGGCCCTGCTGCGCGGCGCCGACGAGGACCGCCTGACGCAGGAACGCCTGCTGGAGCCGCGCCGCGCCCGCATCACCGAACTGCAGTTGCAGGAACAGGCCGCGCGCCTGGCCGAGGAACAATTCACCGAGCAGCTCAACGCCCGCGAGGTCGACCGCGAGGCGCTGGCCCAGGAACTGGCCAACCAGCCCGACGAATGGCGCCGCGCCAGCTGGCTGCAATCTGAGGTCTCGCGCATCTCGCGCCAGATCGAGTCGCTGGGCTCGGTCAACCTGGCCGCGCTGGACGAGCTGAACAGCTCGCGCGAACGCAAGGGTTTCCTCGATTCGCAACACCAGGACCTGATGACCGCCATCGAGACCCTGGAAGACGCGATCCGCAAGATCGACCGCGAGACTCGCGAGCTGCTGCAAGAGACCTTCAATACCGTCAACGGCCATTTCGGCGAGCTGTTCCCCAAGCTCTTCGGCGGCGGCGAGGCCAAGCTCACCATGACCGGCGAGGAAATCCTCGACGCCGGCGTGCAGGTGATGGCGCAGCCTCCGGGCAAGCGCAACAGCACCATCCACCTGCTGTCGGGCGGCGAAAAGGCGCTGACGGCGACTGCGCTGGTGTTCGCGCTGTTCAAGCTCAACCCCGCGCCGTTCTGCCTGCTGGACGAGGTGGACGCACCGCTGGACGACGCCAACACCGAGCGCTACGCCAACCTGGTCAGCAACATGAGCGAGCAGACGCAGTTCCTGTTCATCTCGCACAACAAGATCGCAATGCAGATGGCCAAGCAATTGGTCGGCGTGACCATGCAAGAGCAGGGGGTTTCGCGTATTGTTGCGGTAGATATAGATTCGGCCGTGCAAATGGCCTCCGAAGCGGCATAAACCCAATATTCAGAAGGGCGCCGGCTGACGGCGCGGGATTTACACATGAGTGATTTGCAGATCGGGCTGATTGCCCTGGGCGTCTTGCTGATACTGCTGGTGCTGGGCTTCAACTGGTGGCAGGACCGCCGGGTCCGGCGCAAGATGCAAAGCCATTTCCCGACCAGCGAGCAGGATCCCCTGCTGGGCGCCGGGGCGGCTCCGGCCGCCGGCGTGCCGCGTCGCGAGCCGGGCATGGGCGGCGATGCGCCGCGCGCGCATCCCGAGCAGCCCGTGCCGGTGGACGCCGGCAGCGACGCCGACGATACCGAGGAACCGGATCCCGCCTGCGAAGTCGTCATCGAAATCCATTTCGCCGAGCCGGCCCGTGGCGCCGATGTGCTGCCCTACCTGCAAAGCCTGCGCCATGTCGGCCGCAAGCCGATGCGCGTGTTCGCCACCACCGACCAGGGCCGCCATCGCGCCCGCATCCACGCAGGCGAGAGCTATGCCGCGATGTCGCTGGCCGTGCTGCTGGCCAACCGCAGCGGTCCGCTGACCGCCATTGAATGGTCGCAGGCCTGGGCGCGCGCCCAGGACCTGGCCGAGCGTTTCGAAGCCACCATCGAGGGGCCGGACCAGCAAGCCGTGCTGGAGCAGGCCGCCCGCCTGGACGACACTTGCGCCGCGCTGGACACCCAGGTCGGCCTGACGCTGCTGCTGGGCGGCGCGCAACCCGCCGCCGAAGTGCTGAACGTGGCCCGTGACACAGGATTCGTCGCCGACGGCAGCCGCCTGGCCTGGCCGTCCGACAACGGCGTGGCCCATTTCACGCTGTCGCGCGCCGACGGCGCCGCATTCGACGCCGGCATGGGTGGCATCGAACGCCTGTATCTGCTGCTGGACGTGCCTTGCAGCCCGGCCGACAGCCGCGCCTTCGGCCGCATGGTCGAGGTCGGCCGCGAGCTGGCCGCGCGCCTGCGCGCCGAACTGGTCGATGACCAGGGCAAGCCGCTGGCCGATGGCTCCGAAACCGTGATCGACGAGCGCCTGCAGGTGCTGTTCGGCCAGCTGGAGCAGGCTGGCCTGCCCGCCGGCAGCGCGCGCGCGCAACGGGTCTTTGCATAATGAGCAGCCCCTCTGGCGGTGAAACCGCGGCCCAGGCCGCGGCGCGCCTGCGCGCCGAAATCGAGCAGCACAACGTCCGGTATTACGTCTACGACGATCCCTCCATCTCGGACGCGGCATACGATGACCTGATGCGGGAGCTGCAGGCCCTGGAGGCCGCGCATCCCGAGCTGGTCACGCCCGAGTCGCCGACCCAGCGCGTTGGCGCGGCGCCGGTTTCGGCCTTCGGCAGCGTCAGCCACGCCGTGCCCATGCTGTCGCTGGGCAATGCCTTCGAGGCCGAGGACGTGGAAGCCTTCGACCGCCGCGTGACCGACACGCTGCGCGGCGCGGGCCTCCTGGGCCCGGCCGAAGAAGCCGACTATTTCTGTGAACTCAAGCTCGACGGCCTGGCGATCAGCCTGCGCTACGAGGACGGCCGCCTGGTGCAGGCCGCCACGCGCGGCGACGGCCAGACCGGCGAGGACGTCACCTCCAATATCCGTACGATCAAGGCCATTCCGCTGCAGCTCAGCGGCCCCGCGCCCAAGGTGCTGGAAGTGCGCGGCGAAGTGCTGATGAACCGCGCCGATTTCGAAAAACTGAACCAGGCGCAGGCCAAGCGAGACGAAAAGATCTTCGTCAATCCGCGCAACGCCGCCGCCGGCAGCCTGCGCCAGCTCGACCCCCGCATCACCGCCAAGCGGCCGCTGCGCTTCTTCGCCTACAGCTGGGGCGAATTGCGCGGTATCCCGCAAGAGCAGGCCGGACTGTTCGACGAGGCAGCTTCCGGCGCCGAGGCGCTGCCCGGCGATACCGGCAAGCTGCACGGCGCCATGCTGGACTGGCTGGGCTCGCTGGGCCTGCCCGTCAACGTGAAATTCAACCAGCGCGTCCGTGGCGCCCAGGGGCTGCTGGACTATTACGCCAAGGTCGGGGCGCTGCGCCCGTCGCTGCCCTATGACATCGACGGGGTGGTCTACAAGGTCGATTCGCTGGCGGCGCAGAGGCTGCTGGGCTTCGTGGCTCGCGCACCGCGCTTCGCGCTGGCGCACAAGTTCCCGGCCGAAGAGGCCACCACGACCCTGCTGGACATCGAGGTGCAGGTGGGACGCACCGGCGCCATCACGCCCGTCGCGCGGCTCAAGCCGGTGTTCGTGGGCGGCGTCACCGTGACCAACGCGACGCTGCACAACGAAGACGAGATCCGGCGCAAGGATGTGCGCATCGGCGACACGGTGATCGTGCGCCGCGCCGGCGACGTGATTCCCGAGGTGGTTGGCGCGGTGCTGGAAAAGCGGCCCGCCGACGCGCGCGAGTTCGTCATGCCCACCGCCTGTCCGGTCTGCGGCTCGGCCATCGAGCGGCTGGAGGACGAGACCATCGCCCGTTGCACCGGCGGCCTGTTCTGCGGCGCGCAGCGCAAGCAGACGCTGTGGCACGCCGCCAGCCGCAAGGCGCTGGATATCGAAGGGCTGGGTGAAAAACTGGTGGACCAGCTGGTCGACAGCGGCCGCGTGAAGTCGCTGGCCGATCTGTACAGCCTGCGGCCGCTCGAACTGGTGGGCCTGGACCGCATGGGCCAGAAGTCGGCCGACAACCTGGTCGAGGCCATCGACAAGGCCCGCGCGCCGGCGCTGGGACGCCTGCTGTTCGCGCTGGGTATCCGTCACGTCGGCGAGACCACCGCGCGCGACGTGGCGCGCCATTTCGGCAGCATCGAGGCCATCATGGACGCCGACGAGGACGCGCTGTCGTCCGTGCCGGACGTGGGGCCGGTGGTGGCGGGCTCCATCCGCCGCTTCTTCGCCGAACAGCACAACCGCGACGTCATCGAACAGCTCAAGTCGCAGGGCGTGCATCCGGTGGCCGAGGCCATGCCCGAGGACACCACGCTGGCCGGCAAGACCTTCGTGCTGACCGGCACGCTGCCCACCTGGACGCGCGAGGAAGCCTCGATGCGCATCCAGGCGGCGGGCGGCAAGGTCAGCGGCTCGGTTTCCAAGAAGACCGCCTACCTGGTGGCGGGCGAAGAGGCCGGCAGCAAGCTGGCCAAGGCGCAGGAACTGGGCGTCACCGTGCTGGACGAGGACGCGCTGAAGGCGCTGCTGGGCCTGGACGGCTGAGCGCGCCCGCCTGGGTCAGATGCCGCTGCGCGGCATCGAGTCAAGTATCGTCGCCGCCGCGCGTTGCAGCGCGGGCAGGTGCTGGCGCCGCAGCTCATCCGGTGAGCGGGCGCCCAGCACCATGCTGACGCTCAGGCCCGCCACCACCTTGCCTTCATGGTTGCGCAGCGGCACGGCCACGCCGGCAAAACCATCCACCAGCTCGCTGACCGAAATGCTGTAGCCGTCGCTGCGCACTTGGCGGATCAGCTTGCGCAACGCGGTCTTCGAGACCGTGGTGTAGGGCGTGAGGCGCTTGAGTTCGGCGTTGTCCAGATACTGGTCAAGCGTCTCGTCGTCCAGCGTCGACAGCAGCGCGCGTCCCAGCGAATGAGCGTAGGCGGGCAGGCGGCTGCCGATCGTCAGGTCCAGCTTGAGCAGCTTGGGCGCTTCCTCGCGCGCCAGGAACACGACGTGCTCGCGGTCCAGCACGCCCAGTGAACAGGTTTCACCCAAGGCGCGCGCTACATCCTGCATCACCGGCCGCACCAGGCTGGGCAGGCTCAGCGAGGCGAAATAGGCATATCCCAGGTCCATGACCTTGGGGGTGGGCGAGAACTGCCTGCCGTCTTGCCGCACATATCCCAGCTTTTCCAGCGTCAGCAGGATGCGGCGCGATGCCGCGCGCGTGACGTCCAGCTGCTCGGCGGCTTCCTGCACCGTCACGCTGGCCACGCCCGTGGCGTAGATACGCAACAGCTGCAGGCCATTGGCCAGGCTGTCGAGAAACTCTTCTTTCTTTTCGCTGGTTTCCGGCAAGGTCGAATCCATGGGTCCACGATGGTGTTCTGCAATGCCGTCGATTGTAGTTTGACATCCGCCGCTTTCTCCATAAAATGATGTTTAGCGAACAAATGTTCGCCAAAAGATGTCCGGTCATGATTCTGGCACGGACACGCATCCAAGGAGGAAGGCCATGTGCAGCAGATTCATCCGCGCCACGGGCGCGGTCGTCCTGGCGCTGGGCGCGGCGGTTGCCGCGGCCGCCGGCGACACCTATCCCAGCAAGCCCATCCGCTTCATCGTGCCCGCGGCCGCGGGCGGTCCCACGGAAATCGTCACCCGCCTGCTTGCCGAGCGCATGACCCAGAGCATGGGCGTGCCCGTCGTCGTCGAGGCCAAGCCCGGCGCCGGCGGCAATATCGGCGCGGACGCGGTGGCCAAGGCCGCGCCCGATGGCCACACCATCCTGATGGGCACGATCGGCACCAATGCCATCAACCAGACGCTGTACAAGTCGATGCCGTACCAGCCGCTGAAGGACCTGATGGCGGTGACCCAGGTCGTGTCCTATCCGCTGGTGGTTGTGGTCAACCCCAAGCTGCCGATCAACTCGGTGGCCGATCTGATCGCCTATGCCAAGTCCCATCCCGGTGAACTCAACCGGGCCTCGGGCGGCAGCGGAACGTCGATGCACATGTCGGGCGAACTCTTCAACGAGATGGCGGGCATCAAGATGCAGCACATCCCCTACAAGGGCAGCCTGCCGGCGTTGACGGACGTGATGGGCGGCCAGGCCGATCTGGCGTTCGACAGCCTGGTCATCGCCCAGCCGCTGATCAAGGCGGGCAAGCTGCGCGCCATCGCCGTCACGGGGCCCAAGCGGTCGCCGGCCGAGCCGGACGTGCCTTCGGTATCAGAAACGCTGCCCGGCTATGCGATGACGTCCTGGATCGGCGTGTTCGCGCCGGCTGGCACGCCGCGTCCGGTGGTGGACCGTCTTCAGCAGGAAATCGCCAAGGCCCTGGCCGACCCCAAGGTCAAGGCGCAGCTCACCTCGCAGGCTGCCGATCCGGTTGCCAGCACGCCCGATGAATTCGCCCGTTTCACGACAGAGGAAACCGAGAAATGGGCGCCCGTGGTCAAGGCGTCCGGCGCTTCCGTTTCCTGAACCCCCGCCAAGGAATTCCCATGTTGCCCATCGATTTCCAGGCCCGCCGCAAGCGGGTCGCCCAGCACGCGCGCGAACTCGGTTTCGACGCCTATCTCGGCACCCGCCAGGGCGCCTTGCACTATCTGAGCGGGGCGTTCATGCCCTGGCGCGGCGCCGTGCTGGTCACGGCCTCGGGCCACTGCGAGTTCATCTATTGGGCCATGGACGCCGCGCGCGTGCGCGCCGAAGGCCACGATATGGATGTGCACGAATTCGAGTTCGCCGATTTTCCGCAGTTGATACGCCAGCGGCTGGAGCACCATGGCCTGGCGCAGGGCAAGGTCGCCCTGGACCTGGCGCATCCGGGCGCCGCCCAGATCGCGCCCGGCATGCTGACCGCTGCCGAGTTCTTTTCCCTGTCCGGGCAATTGCCCAAGGCCCGGTTCGAGAACGGGGTGGATGTGATCGACGATCTCATGCTGATCAAGGATGCCGCCGAGATCGAGCGCCTGCGCCATGCCGCCGAAGTGTCCGACTACGGTTTCGAGCAGGGCATGAATGCCGTGCGGGCCGGCGCCACCGAAAACGAGATCGCCGGCGAGATCGAACGCGCCATCCGGCAGCGCGGCAGCACCTGGTCCTGGGCGGTGACGGGCGGTACCGAGGTGGGGGCGGGCGAACGCACCGGCTTCCTGCGGGGCGTCACGCAGCAGGCGACCGACCGGCCCATCGGGCGGGACGAATTCGTCATCCTGGATCTGCATCCGCTGCTGGATCTGTACATGGCCGATACGGCGCTGCCGATCTTCCTGGGCCGGCCGACCGAGGCGCAGGCCGCCCTGATCGACTGCTGGGAGGAAACCGTGCAGACCATGCTCGCCGCGCTGACGCCGGGACGCGCCATCGCCGACTGCGCGCGGCGCGGCATCGCCGTGTTCGAAAAACACGGGCTCGCCGAGTTCGGCCTGCCCCTGTTCGGGCACGGCCTGGGCACCTGCGCCCGCACCCGTCCCTTCATCAACCTGCGCAGCCACGACGAGGTCACGCCGGGCATGGTGGTGGCATTGGGCACGCACCTGTACCGGCCCGGCCTGGGCGGCATGCGGCTGGAATATCCCGTCCTGATCGGTGAGCACGGCGCCGAGCCGCTGCTGCGCACCGAGGCTCGCGTCCACCGCCTGCCCTGAACCCTTTCTTCGGAGCCCGAACATGAAAGCCCAAGCTCTCAGTCCGCTCATCGGCGCGCAAGTGCGCGGCGTGAATCTCGAAACGCTGGACGATGCGGCCTTCGCCGCCGTGAATGAACTGTTCCTGAAGCATCAGCTGCTGGTTTTCAAGGACCAGCAGCTGTCGCCAGAAGGGCAGCTGCGCTTCAGCCGCCGTTTCGGCGAACTGGATATCCACGTGCTGTCCCAGTACAACCATCCCGAGTACCCCGAGATCTTCGTGCTGTCGAACGAAGTCAAGAACGGCGTGCCCGCGGGCATTGCTGACGGCGGTTCCTACTGGCATTCGGACTTCGCCTTTCGCGAATGCCCCGCCAAGGCCACCATCCTGAACGCGCAGACCATTCCCGAGGAAGGCGGCAATACGCTGTTCATCAACATGTACCGGGCCTATGACACACTGGACGATGCGACCAAGGCGCAGCTGGACGGGTTGAAGGCCGTGCACCGCTACCGCCCCCGCAACAGCCGAGCCGATGAGGGCACCCGGGTGGTGATGGATGCCACGCAGCTGGCGGAAACGCCAGATGTTGAACATCCCATCGCGCGTACCCACCCAGAAACGGGGAGGAAGGCGCTGTACGTGCATCCCGGCATGACCGCCGAGGTGGCGGGGTGGGGCGCCGAGCACAGCCGGGAGCTGCTGGAACGCCTGTTCGCGCATTGCACCCGGCCGGAATCCCAGTACGCGCTGCAGTGGTCGCCGGGTGACGTCGTGATGTGGGACAACCGCTGCGTGATGCACAAGGCGACCACGCGTGAGCTGCCGGCCAGTCTGCGGCGGACGATCTATCGGACCACGGTCATGGGCGAGCGTCCGGTATAGGCCATGGCCCATCCTGCCCCCGCCGATCCATGCCATGCCGCGGGCGAGACCAGGATCGAGACCCTGGCGCTGGATGGCGGCGACCGCATCGCGCCGGCGCGCGTGGCCTGGCGCCGCTATGGGCCGGAGCCGGCGAAGGCCCGCGCCGTCGTGCTGCTGTTGCACGGGATCTCGGGCAGCCAGCAGGCGCTCGCGCCGGCTCGCGGGGAAATCCATCCGGATGCCGGATGGGCATCGGGCTGGCTGGGGCCGGGCGCCGCGCTGGACACGCGCCATACCTGCGTGCTGGCGCCCAATGCGCTGGGTTCATGTTTTGGCAGCAGCGCGCCGGACGGGGAAACGCCTGCGTTGTTTCCCGACTTCACCATCGCCGACAGCGTGCGCCTGCAAGGGCTATGGCTGCGCGCCCTGGGCGTGGCGCGGCTGGACGCGGTGGTGGGCTATTCCTATGGCGGCTATCAGGCGTTCCAGTGGGCGCTCGATCCGCCCGTGCCGCTCGGGCGGGCGCTGGCGCTGGCATCCGGGCCGCGCGGCGGCGGCAGCTGGAGCGAGGTTATCGCGCTGCGGCGCCTGGCCGCCGCGCTGCGGGCCGGCGATCCTCTGGCGCACGAGCAGTGGGTCACGGCACGGCGGGACGCCTTGCTGCGCTATGGCCGGGGCCTATGGTTGGCCGATGTCGGCGCGCGCGAGCCGGAGGCGGTGCTGGACGCCGAGGCGCGCGCCTGGGCGGCACGCTTTTCGCCCTGGTCGATGGCAGCCTTGCGGGCGGCTGCCAGCCGCCATGACATTCGCCACGCACTCGCGTCCTTGCGCGCGCCGCTGTACTGGCTGCGCTGCGCGTCGGACCTGCTTTTTCCGCCCGGCGATGAAACCACCTTGCCGCCCTGCGTGCATCCCATGACGGTGGCCGGACGCTATGGCCATGCCTCGCCCGCGCTGGAAGGGCCGCTGTGGGATGCCTGCCTGCGCCGGGCGCTGGCCTGAATGCGGCCGAGCCGGCCGATGCCGGCGCCAGGCCGTAGACGAAAAAAAACTGCCCGCATGCGCGGGCAGTTCTTCCTGGGCGATCAGCCGATCCTTACTGGATCTTGGCCTTTTCGCGCAGGTCCTTCTGGTAGTCGGCCAGGGTTTGCTGGCGCAGCATTTCCTCGATCTGCGGGCGCACCTGATCCAGCGGCGGGAACTGCACCGGGCGGGTGTCGTCGACCTGGATGATGTGCCAGCCGAACTGGGTCTGGACGGGCTTGTCGACCAGTTGGCCCTTCTTCAGCTGCGTGACGGCCTGGGCGAAAGGCTGCACGTAGTTGGTCGGGGGAGCCCAACCCAGGTCGCCGCCCTTTTCGGCGCTGCCGGGATCCTTGGAGTTCTTCTTGGCCAGATCGTCAAACTTGCCCTTGTTGCCCTTCAACTGGGTCAGCAGGTCGTTGGCGGTCTTTTCGTCTTCAACCAGGATGTGGCGGACCTTGTACTCCATCTTGCCCGCTTGTTCCTTCTTGATCTTCTCGTACTCGGCCGTGACCTTGGCGTCCGACACCGGGTGCTTGGCCAGGTAGTCGGCCATCAGCGCGCGTACCAGGATGCCCTGGCGAGCCAGTTCGATCTCGGTCTGCACGTCGGCTTGCTTGGCGATGCCGTTGGATTCGGCGGCCTGCACGAAGATCTGGCGGTTGATCATTTCCTGCTTGACCTGCTCGCGCAGTTGCGGGGAATCCGTGGCGCCCTGGGTGACCAGCAGCTTGACGAATTGATCCAGGCTCTTCTGCGGAATGGCCTTGCCGTTGACGGTTGCCACGTTCTGGGCAAAAGCCGGCAGGGCGATGGCGCAAGCGGCGGCCAGCATGACGATGCGTTTCATGAAAGTCCTTTTACCTTCTATTTGGGAGCCTGTGCGTCTAGCGCAAGCGCATGGATCGGATAGGGGATCAAATCTTGCAAATGATGATACACCAGCCTATGGCGGGCGACGGCGGACTGCCCGGCGAAGCAGGGCGCCACAATCAGCACGCGGTAATGGCCGGCGCCGTTTTTACTTCCTTCATGGCCTGCGTGCAAATAGGACTCGTCTTGAATTTCAAGACTGACCGGTTCCAGCGCGGCCAGGCGCTCCCGGATCAGGGCGATGCGGTCGGTGGTTTCAGACATATCTTTAGCGGAGAGGTTCCGCCGGGGCGGCCTCAAATGGCGTGCCCCGGTGGCGTGTGGGAGGGATCAGGGTTGCTTGCCGCCGGACGCGCCGGAATCGGACGAAGTCTCTTCGCCGGGCTGGATGTGCTTGCCCAGCCAGAGCGACTGGCCGATCACGAACACGATCATCAGGCCCATCAGGCCGAAGGCCTTGAAGCTGACCCATTGCGACTCGGTGAACTGGCCGGAGAAGGCCACGTACAGGTTGAGCGCGCCGGCCACCAGGAAGAAGCCCGCCCAGACCAGGTTGAGCTTTTCCCAGGCCGGGTCGGGCAGCTGGATCTGCTTTTCCATCAGGCCGCGGATCAGGTTGCGGCGGAAGAACAGTCGCGCCAGCACCAGCGCGCCGCCGAACATCCAATACAGCACCGTCGGCTTCCACTTGATGAAGACGTCGCTGTGCAGCCAGATGGTGGCGCCGCCGAACACCAGGATCACGGTCAGGTTGATCCAGTGCATGGCCTCGATGGCCTTGCCGGTGAGCTTGAGCCAGACGATCTGCAGCACGGCGGCCGCCATGGCGACGCCGGTGGCGATGAAGATGTCCGCATACCGGTAGGCGACGAAGAACAGGATCAGCGGGAACAGGTCGAACAGGAACTTCTTCATGCGGGGCTTCAGTCTTCCAGCGGTTCAAACGTCATCGACAGCGAATTGATGCAATAGCGCAGCCCCGTGGGTTCGGGGCCGTCGGGGAAGACGTGGCCCAGGTGGGCGTCGCAGATATTGCACAGCACCTCGGTGCGCACCATGCCGTGGCTGATGTCGCGCTCTTCACGCACCCGCGCCGGGTCGATCGGCTCGAAGTAGCTGGGCCAGCCACAGCCGGCGTCGAATTTGGTGTCGGAAGCGAACAGCGGCGTGCCACAGCCCACGCAGCGGTAGATGCCGTGGGTGAACGTGTTCCAGTAACGGCCGGTGAAGGCGCGTTCCGTACCTTTTTGGCGGGCGACGACGTATTCTTCCGGTGACAGCTGGGCCCGCCATTCAGCGTCGGATTTGCGTACTTTGTCCATATATAGAGCTCTTGGAGTCCCGAGGCCCGGAATGGTTCGGGCATAATCCCGCCCCATGTTAATCCAGTTTGACCAGGTGGTCGTTTCCACGCCGCAGGCCGAGGTGCTGCGCGGGCTCAGCCTGACGCTGGCGGAGCGCCGCGTCGGCATCGTCGGTCCGAACGGCGCCGGCAAGAGCACGCTGGCGCGCCTGCTCAATGGATTGGCCTTGCCGACATCGGGCCGGGTCAGCGTGGACGGGCTGGATACGCGGCAGGACCTGAAAGCCGTGCGGCGACGGGTCGGCTTCGTGTTCCAGAATCCCGAAAACCAGATCGTCTTTCCCATCGTGCGCGAAGACCTGGCTTTCGGCCTGAAACAGCTGGAGCCCGACCGCGCCCGCCGCGAGGCCCGCATCGAGGACCAGTTGCAACGCCTGGGCGTGGCCCACCTGGCGGACCGCGCCAGCCACAGCCTGTCCGGCGGCGAGCGCCAGCTGGCCGCCCTGGCCGCGGTGCTGGTGATGGAACCGGCGCTGGTGGTGTTCGACGAACCGACCACCCAGCTGGACCTGCGCAACCGCAACCGCGTCCGCGATGCGATTGCCGGCCTGGCCCACGACGCCGTCGTGGTCAGCCACGACCTGGCGCTGCTCGAGGATTTCGACCGGGTGCTGGTGATCGCCGATGGGCGCGTCGCCGCCGACGACCAACCGGCCGCCGCCCTGCGCTGGTACCGTGATCATTTCGCCTGAGGGCGGCCGCCCATGCTCGAACCGCTATATATCGCAGGCAATTCCCGGCTGCACCGGCTGCCTGCCGGACTGAAGCTGCTGGCGCTGTGCGCGGCGGGGGCGGGGCTGTTCGCGTTGCGCGATCCGCGCTGGCTGGGCCTGGCGCTGGCCGTGGCCGTGGGGTTGGTCTGGTCCAGCGGCGCCGGGGCCGCGCTGCTCTGGCGCCAATTGCGCGGCCTGGCGTGGGTTCTGCTGGCGCTGGGCATGTTCACCGGATTTTTCCAGGGCTGGATCGAGGCGTTGGCCGTGTTGTTGCGGGTTGGCGCGATGGTGGGGCTGGCGCTGGCCGTGACGCTGACAACGCGCACCGCCGATCTGATCGCCGTGTGCGAATGGGTGCTGCTGCCCCTGCAGCGCCTGGGCCTGCTCGATGCGGGCAAGGTGGCGCTGGCCCTGGCGCTGGCGCTGCGCTTCGTGCCCGAGATCTGGCGCAATTTCCATGAGATCCGTGAGGCGCAGGCCGCGCGCGGGCTGGGCGCCAATCCCCTGGCGCTGATCGTGCCGCTGATCGTGCTGACGCTGAAGCGGGCGCAGGAAGTCTCGGAAGCCATCGACGCGCGCAGTCCCTGAACGCCACGCCTCTTGACCCCGCTTTCATCATCCGGGAAGAATCATCCGGGAAAATCGTCCCTAGGGAGGGGAATGCCATGAAATCCAACAATACCGTGCTGGTGGCGCTGTTCGCGGCGCTCATCGTGGTGCTGAGCCTGGTGCCGCCGATTCCGCTGCCGGCCATTCCGGTGCCGGTCACGCTGCAGACGCTGGGCGCCATGCTGGCCGGCGCCATGCTTGGGCCGGTGCGCGGGGCGCTGGCCTGCCTGCTGTACCTGGCGCTGGCGGCCATCGGCCTGCCGGTGCTGCCGGGCGGGCGCGGCGGGATGGGGGCTTTCCTGGGGCCGACCGGCGGCTTCCTGATCGGCATGCCGATCGGCGCGTTCGTCACGGGCTGGCTGGCGCGCCGGCTGGCGGGCCGCGCGCCCGGCACCTGGGCCGGCGTCGCGGGCTTTGCGGTCGCCTGCGTGGTCGGCGGCATCGCGGTGGTGTATGCCTGCGGCGTGCCCTGGCTGGCCTCTGTCGCCAAGATGGACCTGGGCAAGGCGGCGCTGGCCGTGGCCGTGTTCGTGCCCGGCGATCTGATCAAGGCGGCCGTGGCCGCCTGGGTGACGTCGCGCGTGGCGCGCGTCTGGCCCTTGCCGGGCCGTTGAGGCTTGCGGCGGACGCACGGGGACAGGGAATCCCCCAACTGACGCGTTTGGGGCTTTCCAGTACAAGTTCGCCATTGACGAATGCGTTCGCTGAGTTTCGGTTTCCGTAGCACATCAGGGATTTACCGTAGTTGCGCCGCATCATGTGATACTGATTTAACCCTATAATATTTTTTTCTGTATAACTTTAACTAGGCTCGCTTCGCCTCGAACGAGGCACCAAAAGAAGAGCCGCCACAGGAGACAAAACATGCGCAAGCATTTCGGCTTGACCGCGGCCGCCGCCGCCGTTGCCCTGACCCTGCCGCTGCTGGCCAGCGCCCAGGTCAAGGTCGGCGTGACGGTGTCCAGCACCGGCCCCGCCGCCTCGCTGGGCATCCCCGAGCGCAACACGGTCGCCCTGCTGCCGAAGGAAGTGGCCGGCCAGAAGATCGAATGGATCGTCCTGGACGACGCCACCGACACGACGCAAGCCGTCAAGAACTCGCGCAAGCTCGCCTCCGACGACAAGGTCGACGTGCTGATCGGCACGTCCGTGACGCCGGGCTCGCTGGCCATGGTCGACGTGGCCGCCGAAGCCAAGGTGCCGATGATCAGCGTGGCCGCCAGCGCCAAGATCGTCGAGCCGGTCGACGACAAGCGCCGCTGGGTCTTCAAGACCCCGCAGAACGACGCCCTGATGGCCGGCGCGCTGGCCGACGCCATGTCCAAGTCCAAGGTCAAGACGCTGGGCTTCATCGGCTTCGCCGACGCCTATGGCGACGGCTGGCTGGACGTGATGCAGAAGGCCGCCAAGGCCAAGGGCATCGAGATCGTCTCGATCGAAAAATACAGCCGCACCGACACCAGCGTGACCGGCCAGGTCCTGAAGCTGGTCGGCGCCAAGCCCGACGCCATCCTGATCGCCGGCGCCGGCACGCCTTCGGCCCTGCCGCAGAAGGAACTGCGCGCGCGCAACTACGGCGGCGTGATCTACCAGACCCACGGCGCCGCCAACAACGACGTGCTGCGCGTCTGCGGCAAGGACTGCGACGGCATGTTCCTGCCGGCCGGCCCGCTGCTGGTCGCGGCCCAGCTGCCGGACAGCAACGCGGTCAAGAAGTCGGCCCTGGCCTATGTTGAAACCTACGAGAAGGCCCACGGCGCCGGTTCGACCAACACCTTCGGCGGCCATATGTGGGACGCCGGCCAGCTGGTCGTGGCCGCCTTGCCCGCCGCGCTGAAGACGGGCGCCAAGCCCGGCACGCCGGAGTTCCGCGCCGCCATGCGCGACGCGCTGGAAAGCATCAAGGACCTGCCCGCTTCCCAGGGCGTGTTCAACATGTCGCCCACCGACCACGCGGGCTTCGACGAGCGCTCGCGCGTCATCGTCAAGGTCGAAGGCGGCAAGTGGGTGTACCAGCCGGGCCTGTAAGGCGCGGCTTGCCTGTTCACGGGGCGCCCGCAAGCGGCGCCCGCGCCATGCGACGCGACGGTCCTTCCGGCCGGCGCGTCGCATCGGTGTTCCGGGCGCGGCCGGAACACCCAAGCAATCACAAGGTAGTTGTTCGATGGATTCCTCAATTGCGCTGATTCTGCTGCAGGACGGTGTGGTCAACGGCGCTATCTATGCCCTCCTGGGCATGGCTCTGGTGCTGGTTTTCGCCGTCACGCGCGTCATCTTCATTCCCCAGGGCGAGTTCGTGGCGTTCGGCGCGCTGACGCTGGCCATGCTGGTCGACGGCAAGGTGCCCGGCACCGCCTATCTGCTGCCCCTGCTGGGCGTGGTCGCGCTGGCCATGGAAGTGCTGCGCGCCGTGCGCACCCGCAATGCCGCCGGTCTGCCCAAGGCGTTCGTCGCCTGTCTCGTCCTGCCGCTCGCGCTGCTTTGGCTGACGCAGAGCTACGTCGCGCCCGGCACCTCGCTGTGGCTGAACATGCTGCTGACGCTCGCGCTGGTCATCCCGATGGGCCCGATGGTCTATCGCATCGTCTATCAACCGCTGGCCGAAGCCACCGTGCTGGTGCTGCTGATCGTGTCGGTGGCCGTGCACTTCGCGCTGACCGGCCTGGCCCTGGTGTTCTTCGGCGCCGAAGGCTGGCGCACGCCGGCGTTCGTGAGCGGCCAGGTGGACCTGGGCTTCACGACCTGGTCTGCCCAGAGCCTGTTCGTGGTGGCGACCTGCGCCATCCTGATCGTCGGCCTGTGGCTGTTCTTCGGCAAGACGCTGTACGGCCGCGCGCTGCGCGCCACCGCCGTCAACCGCCGCGGCGCGCGCCTGGTGGGCATCAGCACCACCATGTCGGGCAGCCTGACCTTCACGCTGGCCACCGCCATCGGCGCCATGTCGGGCATGTTGATCGCCCCGATCACCACGGTCTATTACGACACCGGATTCCTGATCGGCCTGAAGGGCTTCGTCGGCGCCATCATCGGCGGCCTGGCGAGCTATCCCGTGGCGGCCGCGGGCTCGCTGCTGGTGGGCGTGCTGGAATCGTTCTCGTCGTTCTGGGCCAGCGCCTACAAGGAAGTCATCGTCTTCACCCTGATTATCCCGGTTCTGGTCTGGCGTTCGTTCAGCAGCCATCACGTGGACGAAGAGGAATAAACGTCATGAACCGCATTTTGCTTATCGTCTTCGTCGTCGCGCTGGCGGCGCTGCCGCTGGTGCCGGCCACGCCAGAGTTCTGGGTGACCCAGCTGAACTACATCGGGCTGGCCAGCCTGGTGGTGCTGGGCCTGGTGCTGCTCACCGGCGTGGGCGGCCTGACCTCGTTCGGCCAGGCGGCCTTCGTCGGCCTGGGCGCCTACACCACGGCTTTCCTGACCACGCAGTACGACGTGTCGCCGTGGCTGGCCCTGCCGGCCGGCCTGGTGCTGACCGGCGTGGTCGCCTATCTGCTGGGCGCGATCACGCTGCGCCTGTCCGGCCACTACCTGCCGCTGGGCACCATCGCCTGGGGGCTGTCGCTGTACTTCCTGTTCGGCAACATCGACTGGCTGGGCAAGCACGACGGCATCGCCGGCATCGAGCCCATCAGCATTTTCGGCGTCTCGCTGGCCAGCGGCCGCCACATCTATTTCCTGATCTGGGCCTTCGTGCTGCTGGCGCTGCTGGCGACCCGCAACCTGCTGAACTCGCGCCCCGGGCGCGCCATCCGCGCGCTCAAGAGCGGCGCGGGCATGGCCGAGTCCATGGGCGTGAACACGGCCGCGTACAAGGTCGTGATCTTCGTCTGGGCCGCGCTGCTGGCCTGCGTGTCGGGCTGGCTGTACGCGCACATGCAGCGCGCCGTCAGTCCCAGCCCGTTCGGCATCAACTATGGCATCGAGTACCTGTTCATGGCGGTGGTCGGCGGCGCCGGCTACGTCTGGGGCGCGCTGCTGGGTTCGACCGTCATCCTGGTGCTGAAGGACCAGTTGCAGAACTGGCTGCCCAAGCTGCTGGACACCAACGCCAACTTCGAAATGATCGTTTTCGGCGTGCTGCTGATCCTGATGCTGCAATACGCGCGCAACGGCCTGTGGCCGATCCTGGCCAGCTGGTGGGATGGCGTCACCGGCGCCGACGGCTCGCGCCGCAACCTGGCGCCGCCGGCGCCCGCACCGGCCTTGCCGGCGCGCCAACGCCCGCAACCCGGCCAGGTGGTGCTGGAAGTGGATGCCATCCGCAAGGAATTCGGCGGCCTGGTGGCGGTCAACGACATCAGCTTCAAGGTCAGCTCCGGCGAGATCATGGGCCTGATCGGCCCGAACGGCGCCGGCAAGAGCACCACCTTCAACCTGATCAGCGGCGTGCTGCCGGTCACGCGCGGCCAGGTCCGCTTCATGGGCGAGCGCATCGACAACCGCTCGGCGCGCGAGATCGCCAAGCTGGGCGTGGGCCGCACCTTCCAGCACGTGCAGCTGTTGCCGGGCATGACGGTGCTGGAGAACGTGGCGCTGGGCGCGCACCTGCGCTCAGACGTGGGCGTGCTGGCCGGCGCGCTGCACAGCGACCGCGCCCGCGAAGCCCAGCTGCTGCACGAGGCCGCCGAGCAGGTCAAGCGCGTGGGCCTGGGCGAGTACCTGTACGAGCAGGCGGGCAACCTGGCCCTGGGCCAGCAGCGCATCCTGGAGATCGCGCGCGCGCTGGCCGCCGATCCGGTGCTGCTGTTGCTGGACGAACCCGCCGCCGGCCTGCGCTACAAGGAAAAGCAAGACCTGGCCCGCGTGCTGGAGCAGCTGCGCGCCGAGGGCATGAGCATTCTGCTGGTTGAACACGATATGGATTTTGTGATGCGCCTGACCAACCACCTGGTGGTGATGGATTTCGGCACCAAGCTGGCCGAAGGCGTGCCGGCCGAAGTGCAGCAGAACCCGGCGGTGCTGGAAGCCTACCTGGGCGGCATCGACGACGACCTGCCCGAGGCCGACCAGGCCAAGCCCGTTGCCGCCGGAGGTGTGCAATGAGCGCGCAACAGAAACCGGTGCTGGAAGTCAGCAACCTGTCGGCCCGCTACGGCAAGGTGGGCGCGCTGGTCGGCGCCACGCTGACCGTGCCGGCCGGCAGCATCGTCACCGTGATCGGCGCCAACGGCGCCGGCAAGTCCACCATGCTGAACGCGGTGATGGGTTCGCTGCCGCACACCGGCCACGCCGCCGGCGCGGTGCATTACTCGGGCACCGACGTGTCGGGCTGGCAGGTCGAGCGCCGCGTGGCCGCAGGCATGTCGCTGGTGCCGGAACGCCGCGAGCTGTTCGGCACCATGTCGGTCGAGGACAATCTGCTGCTGGGCGGCTTTCGCCGCTACCGCGCGCGAGAGAGCGGCTGGCGCGACACGCTGAACGAAGTGTTCGACCTGTTCCCGCGCCTGCGCGAGCGTCGCGCCCAGCAGGCCGGCACGCTGTCGGGCGGCGAGCGCCAGATGCTGGCGGTGGGCCGCGCGCTGATGGCCAAGCCCCAGCTGCTGATGCTGGACGAACCCAGCCTGGGCCTGGCGCCGCGCATCGTGCGCGAGATCTTCCACATCATCGCGCGCCTGCGCGAGACCGGCGTGGCCATCCTGCTGGTCGAGCAGAATGCCCGCGCCGCGCTGCAGGTGGCCGACTACGGCTACGTGCTGGAAACCGGCGAAGTCACGCTGCACGGCCCGGCTCGCGAGCTGGCCGGCGATCCCAAGGTCATCGAGAGCTATCTCGGCCTGGGCAAGGGCGGCGACAAGTCCGAGGGCTGATCGCCCCTGAAGCCGCGGCGGCGGGGCCGTCGCGGCGGGCGCTTTAGCGCTCGAATATCTCCACCACGCGGAAGCGCTCGCAGGCGAGCAGCATGTCGGGGCTGTAGCCACCGTTGCGCTCGAAGTACGCGATGTGTCCGTCGCGCCACGCCTCGTAAGGGCCTTCCCCCTCCGCCACCGCGAAGGCTTCATCCACCTGGTCGAAGCGCTGGATCACCACGCTGACCGTCTCGATCACGCAGGCGGGCCGGCCCTGGCCGTCCAGCACCACGTCGCGCCGGCCCGCCGTCGGCACCGGTTCCTTGTCGTCGAAGTCGCGCATCGCGCCGCAGGTGGCGGTCTTGGCGCCGGACAGCACCAGGGCCAGCAGTTCGTCGGCCAGTTCGGGGCTGTCGCCGAACTGGAAGGTGACGGCGTTCTCGTAGGGGGCGGGCGGTTTCATGCGGGGGGATTCCAATCCAGTATCAGTTCCTGGCCCATGGCGGGGTCCGAGGTCGAGTGCTTGCCGGTTTCCATGCGTCCGGCGAGGCGACGCAGGAACGTGGCGGCGGGTGTGTCCGTCAGCGTGACGGCGCAGTCGTACCAGCCGGCCAGGCTACCGACGTCCCAATCGCATTGCGACGTGGCGCCTGCGGCCACGCGCCGCGTCTGCGCACGCTGACCGTAGGCGGCGTCCGCGATATGGAACTCGACGGCGCGCTTGCCCGGGTTGGCCAGCGTCAGGCGCAGGCGTGCGCCGGGCGCATCATAGCTGACCAGGATGTCCGGCGCTGCCTGCGCGCCGGCGGCGAGACGTCCGGCGTAGTGGCGATGGAAACCGTTGGGGCCGAGCAGCCAAAGGTCGTAGCGGCCGTCGTCCGTCGTCGTGTCCCAGATGCCGTCCAGGCGCTTGCCGGCCTCGACGGTATAGCGCCGCGGTCCGCGTTCCAGGTGCAGCCGGTCGTAGACATGCAGCACGGCGCCGGCCGCGCCGGGATTGTCCAGGCGCAGCGTCAGCGCGTGGCCGCGCGCCGCCGCATGCGCGTGCAGCGCATAGGGCAGGGCGCGCGAGGGCCGCAGGCCGGGTTGCTGGCGGGCGGGCGGCGGCTGGTCCGGCGCTGTGGGCGTGGCGGTGCCGGGCAGCGCGGCCGCGCGCGCGGCCCGCGCGGCGGTCGCCGGCAGGGTTGTCCCGGGCAAGGCGGGTTCGCTCGCGCTGAAGTCGAACAGCGAGGTTAGGTCGCCGCAGACGGCGCGGCGCCAGGGCGAGATGTTGGGTTCGGCCACGCCGAAGCGTTGCTCGATGAAGCGCAGCACCGAGGTGTGGTCGAAGACCTGCGAATTGACCCAGCCGCCGCGCGACCAGGGCGACAGCGCGTACATGGGCACGCGCGGTCCCAGGCCGTAGGCGCCGTGCCGGTGCGCGGGCGTGTCGTCGGATTCCACGCCCGAGATGATCTCGTGGTATTCGCCGCGCGTGTCCACCGTCGAGGCGCCGGCCAGCGCGCCGCGGGCATCGCGCGAGGGCGGGGCGGGCGGCGGCATGTGGTCGAAGAAGCCGTCGTTCTCGTCGAACATCAGCAGCAGCACCGTGCGGCTCCAGACCTGTGGATTGGCGGTCAGCGCGTCCAGCACGCGCGCCACGTAGTCGGCGCCCTGCGCCGGGCTGGACGGGCTGGGATGCTCGGAGCCGGCCTTGGTGGGGCAGATCCACGATACCTGCGGCAATGTACCGTCCAGCGCATCCTGGCGCAGACGGTCCAGGCCGTGCGTGCTCAGCGCGTTTTCGCGCAGCGCCGCCAGTGAGCCGGGCAGGCCCTGATAGGCGTCGCGGTAGGCCTTGAAGCCGGCGGTGGGATTGAGCGCGTAGTTGTCCGCCATGTCCTGGTAGATGCGCCAGCGGATGCCGGCGCGTTCCAGCCGTTCCGGATAGGTGGTCCAGGTGTAGGCGCCCGCAGGGTCGCCGCCGGTGAGCTTGTTGTAGGTGTTGCCCATGGCGGGGCCGTGGCCGCGTCCGGCGCCGTCGTTGGTGCCGGTCCACAGGAACAGCCGGTTGACGTTGGTGCCGCCGGTGAACGAGCAATGGTAGGCGTCGCAGACGGTGAAGGCGCGCGCCAGCGCGTACTGGAAGGGCAGGTCCGCCTCCGCGTAGTACGCCATCGAGTGATTCTTCTTGGCCGCCGGCCAGAAGCCCATGCGGCCGTCGTCCCAGGCCTGCTGGGCATTGGACCAGGTGTGCGGCGTGCTGGCGATGCGCATGGCCTCGAAGGCCGCGCGCGTGTCCAGGCGGAACGGCAGCACGGTGCGCGGGCCGCCGTCAGTGCTGTCGTTGTACTGCGACCAGACGCTGCGGCGTTCGTGTTCGGGGCTGCCGGGCACCGGAATGGGAAAGCGGTCGCCGAAGCCGCGCACGCCGGCCAGGCCGCCGAAATAGTGGTCGAACGAGCGGTTCTCCTGCATGAGGACCACGATGTGTTCGACGTCGCGCAGCGTGCCGCTGCGCCGGTCGGGTTCGATCGCCAGCGCCCGTCGGATGGCCGCGGGAAACAGGCCGAGCGCGCCGGTGGCGCCCGCGAGCGTGGCGCCGGTGCGCAGGAAGTCGCGTCTGTTCGACATGAAGCCTCCCAGCGGGCGCCGCCGCCCGCGGCGGATGTGGGGTGTCAGCGCTTGCGCGTGCCTTCCGCGTAGTCCATGTAGAGCTTGTGGGCGCGGCGCGCCAGCGGGCCGTATTCCAGCGCGCGGTCCTCGACGCGGTTGACGTGCACCACCTTGCCGTAGTTGCCCGAGGAGAACACCTCGTCGGCCGATTCCACATCGGCGCGCGTCAGGCTGCGCTCCTGCACTTCGACGCCGTCGGCCTTGAGCAGCGCCAGCACGCGGCGGCGCGTGATGCCGTTCAGGAAGGTGCCGTTGTCGGCGGGCGTGCTGACCACGCCGTTCTTGGCGATCCACAGGTTGCTGGTGGCGAACTCGGCGATATTGCCGTCGCCATCCAGCATGATGGCGTTGTCGAAGCCACGGTTGGCCGCGTCGCGGATGGCGCGCTGGCCGTTCGGGTACAGGCAGGACGCCTTGGCGTCGGTGGGCGCCATGTTGGACCAGGAGCGCGCGAAGCTGGAGAAGCAGGCCGAGAAGCCCTGTTCGCCGGGCATCGGCACCTTGAACACATGCAGCACGAACTGGGTGCGATCGGCGTCGGGCAGCAGGAAGCCGTCGGCGCAGTAGAACATTGGCTTGATGTACAGCTCGGTGCCTTCGGGGAACTTGGCGACGGCCTGCAGGCACAGGTCCTGGATCGCTTCCCAGCCGAGCTGCGGCTTCATCAGCATCTTTTCGGCCGAGCGCAGCACGCGCTGGCAGTGCAGGTCCAGGTCGGGCGTGAGGCCGCGGAACGCGCGCGCGCCGTCGAACACCATGCTGGCCATCCAGAAAGCATGGTCGGCCGGGCCGAGCAGCTTGGGGTTATCGGTGGTCCATTGACCGTCGTGCCAGTAAACGGCATCCATGTGTCTCTTCCTTGGTTGCGAATCAGGGGGCGCTTGCCGCGCCGAATCGTGAGGATACATGAGACGGCGCGGCCGGGCCGAGCGGCGCGGCCGGCTGGCGGGCTGCATGGAGCCTGCCCCTTATACACATCTCCGAGCCCACGAGACGCAAC
>NZ_JCBANG010000077.1:0-33034 GCF_059760905.1 Achromobacter sp. 1011811831 | reverse complement strand
TTATTTTTTTTTTTCAAACAAGAAGACGCCATACGAATTTCCATGTTGCGTCTCGTGGGCTGGGAGATGTGTAAAAGAGCCAGGCCGCGAGCGCGGCGAGGGGACGAGAAATGATAGGGGGGGCCCGTTGTCGCGGCTGCCGGGGCCGTTGTCGCGGCGCCGGCGCGGTGTGCGTCAGCGATTCACAGCGGCTGGCCGGCAGCCGCCTGCCGCAGGCAGGCGCGCCGCCGCGTCACGGCCAGCACGATGGCCGCCACCGCCAGCGCGAGGATGACCGCGCCATACGCGTCGGCCGCGGCCAGCAGGCCGGCGCGCTGCGCCATGTAGCCCGCGATCATGGTCGGCACGCTGTTGGCCAGATAGCTTTCGACATAGAACGCGCCCATCAGGCCGGCGCGCTCGTGCGGCTCGGCCAGCGGCAGCACGGTGCGCACCGCGCCCAGGAAGGTGGCGCCGAAACCCAGGCCGGCGACGATGGAGCCGGCCAGCAGCAGGGCGGGGTAGCCGGCGTTGGCGGCGATCAGGATCAGCAGCAGTCCGGACGCCAGCGCGATTTCCCCGGACAACAGGGTGCGGAAGGTGCCGACCCGGCGCAGCGCGACCAGGGCGATGGCGACGGCGCCGCTCAGCGTCAGCGCGGTCACGGCGAAACCGCCGAGCCAGGGCGAGCGGGCCTGGGTGGCCGAGACGATCAGCGACGGCATCAGCGACAGGTAGAAGCCGCCCAGCATCCATACCGCGACATTGGCGGGCGTGACGCCGAGCAGCGCCTTGCGGGCCTGCGGCGGCACGGTGATGCGGGGACGCAGGCTGGCCCAGGCGCCGTCGCGGCGCGTCGCGGTCTCGGGCACGCGCCACAGCAGCGCCAGCGCCAGCAGGAAGAGCGCGAGCAGCAGCGCGTAGACGGTATGCAGCGGATCGGGCGCGTGCACCAGCAGCGCCGTGCTGCCCAGCGCGCCGGCCGCCATGCCGATCATGGGCGAGATGCCGTTGATCAGCGCGCCGCGCTCGCGGTGCAGGTCCAGCAGCGCGGCGCCCACCGAGGCCGTCGCAAGCCCCGTGGCCGCGCCTTGCAGCAGGCGCGCGCCGACCAGCCAGCCGGGGCCCGAGGCCAGCAGGAAACCGCACATGGCCACGCTCTGCAACAGCAGCGCCAGCGCGATCACCGGACGCCGGCCGATGTGATCGGACAGCCGGCCGGCGGTCAGCAGCGCCGTCAGCAGGGCCAGTGCGTAGGCGCCAAAGACGACGGTGAGCAGGGTGGCGCTGAATCCCCATTCCTGCTGGTAGACGCGGTATAGCGGCGTGGGCGCCGCCGAGGCCGCCAGGAAGGACATCAGGACAAAGGCGTGGAAGGCGGTGGCGCCGCGGCGCGACAGCTTGCCCGGCTGGATCACGGGGCAGGCCAGGGAGTCGGATGAGGGCGTGGACATGGTGCGTCTTTAAATGCAAAATATTTGCTTTAGTGAGAATACAAGATCGCAAACACTAACGCAATTATTTTGCTTTAGTGGATTGGCGCATAAGCATATCCATGACGGCAGGACCAGGCATGACCGACAAATCAGGGCCGCGCCCCGGCGGGCGCAGCGCGCGCGTGCAGGCCGCGGTGCACCAGGCGGTGCGCGAATTGCAACGGGAACAGGGCCGCGATGGGCTGACGGTGCCCGCGGTGGCGGCGCGCGCAGGCGTGACCCCGTCGACCATCTACCGACGCTGGGGCGACCTGTCGCAGTTGCTGGCTGACGTGGCGGTGGAGCAGCTGCAGCCCGAGCAGGCGCCGCCGGACACCGGTTCGTTCTACGGCGACCTGCTGGCCTGGCTGGAACAGTACTTTGACGAAATGGCCTCGGTGCCGGGGCGGGCGCTGCTGCGCGATGTGCTGGGCACGCCGGGCCACGAAGGGGCGGGCAAGTGCGACGGATTCACGCGCCAGCAGATCGAGGCGATCCGCGAGCGCGCCATCGGCCGGGGCGAGCAGGCCGCCGAGGCGGAGCAGATCATCACGCGCGTGGTGGCGCCACTGATGTACGGCGTGCTGTTCGCGAACCAGGCGCCGAGCGCCGCCAGGATGCTGGCGCTGGTCCGGGAAGTGGAGGCCGCCAGGCGCGCCGGCGCGGCGTGAATCCGCGCGCCACGATCCGTGCTAAATTAGAAAACGTTCATTTCCATTTTTGGGATCCCATGCCCGATCGCCCGACCGATACCGCCAGCGCGTCCCGCGCCAGGGGCCGGCCGCGCGAGTTCGACATGGAACAGGCGCTGGACCGGGCCGTGGACGTGTTCAGCCAGCGCGGCTATCACGGCACCTCCATCGGCGACCTGGCGCGCGGCACCGAGCTGGCGCAGGGCAGCCTGTACAAGGCGTTCAAGGACAAGCACGCGCTGTTCCTGGCGGCGCTGGACCACTACCGCGCGCGCCGCGTCGAAGGCATGGCGCGGGCCATCGGCGCCGGCGGCAGCGGGCGCGAACGGCTGCGCAGGCTGCTGGCGTTTTACGCGGAATCGTCGCAAGGCCGGCAGGGCCGGCAAGGCTGCCTGGTGGTCGAGAGCGCGGCGGAGCTGTCGTTCTTCGACGAGGACGTGGCCGAACGCGTGACCACGGCGCTGGGGCGCAACGAGGCGCTGCTGGCCGGCCTGATCCGGGAAGGGCAGGAAGACGGCTCGCTGGCCGCGCATATTGATCCGGAAGACGCGGCCCGCATGCTGTTGTGCCTGGTGCAAGGCATGCGCGTGGTCGGCAAGACGGGCCGCCGGCGGCAGGACATGCTGGCGGTGGTGGACACGGCGCTCAAGGCGCTGGAATGACAGGCCGCCGGGGTGGTCCCGCCGGCTTTTTTTTGCCAATTTAGGAAATGAATATTTCCAATTAAGGAGCATCAACCATGAAGACGATCGCTTTCCTGGGCCTGGGCACGATGGGCCTGCCGATGGCCGCGAACCTGCTGCGCGCGGGTTATGCCGTGCGCGCCTGGAACCGTTCGCCCGCGCCGCTCGGGAAACTGGCGGCGCTGGGCGCGCTGGCGGCGGCCAGCCCGGCCGAGGCCGCCGCGGGCGCCGATGCGCTGGTTTCCATGCTGGCCGACGACGCGGCCACGCGTTATGCGGTGCTGGAGGCCGGCGCGCTGGCCGCGCTGGCCCCCGGCGCGGTGCACGTCAACATGGCCACCGTGTCGGTGGCGCTGGCGGCCGAGCTGGCGCGGCTGCATGGCGAGCGTGGCGTGGCCTATGTGGCGGCGCCGGTGCTGGGCCGGGTCAACGTGGCCGAGGCCGGCCAGCTCAATATCCTGGCGGCCGGCGAGGCGCGGGCGCTGCTGGCGGTGCAGCCGCTGTTCGACGCGATGGGCCGCAAGACCTGGTACTTCGGCGAGCGCCCCGAGCAGGCCAACGCCGCCAAGCTGGCGGTGAACTTCATGATCGGCAGCGCCATCGGCGCCATGAGCGAAGCCGTTGCCCTGGTGCGCGGCTACGACGTGGACAAGGCGGCCTTCCTGGAGATGGCCACGTCGACCGCGTTCGCCGCGCCGGTGTATCAAGGCTACGGGCAGGCCATCGCCGAAGAGCGCTTCGAGCCGGCTGGATTCAAGCTGGCGCTGGGCCTGAAGGACCTGCGCCTGGCGCAGGAAGCGGCCGAGCAGGTGCACGTGCCGCTGCAACTGGCCGGCGTGCTGCGCGATGCCCACATCGAAAGCCTGGCGCGCGGCGAGGGCCAGCTGGACTGGGCCGCCCTGTCGCGCACGCCGGCGCGGCGGGCCGGGCTGGAGTAAGGCGTCGGGGCGAGCCGCTCCTGATCAGGCGGGCGCCGCGAGCGCCTGCCGCCGCCATCGCGGCAAATCACAAGTGATCTTCCTGTCCCCCGCGGCGCCGCGTGCGCCGTGGGCGTCGCATACTGGCTGTCCGGTCGCCATACGGCCATGTTGAGCCGCCGGCGCGGTTGCCGGTAATTCTGTCCTAGTTCATTGCAGACATGCCGTTGCGACAGTGATTGTTCGAGGTTGTCTATTGACAACCTTGTGGGTGGTTTTCGATAATGGAGGCGCTTGATGACCAGGTCTTTGCATCCGAAGAAAGAAGTCGAGGCGGCGCTCAGGCATGCCGAAACGCATGGCTGGCGCGTGACGGTGGGCGGGGCCCATGCCTGGGGCAAGATCTGTTGCCCCAGGCGGCACGACGAATGCCGTTGCGGCGAGTTCTGCATCACCAGCGTCTGGAGCACGCCCAGGGATCCGGGCAATCATGCGCGCGCCTTGCGGCGCGTGGTCGACAACTGCACCGCGCACGGCGGCTGACGCGCCGCGCGCCGAGGAACAGCGATGGAATACATCTTCACCCTGAAATACCAGCTGGGCAGGGATGTCGAGGACATGGACGCCGTCATCGAGCGCCTGGGCGAAGCCGGCTGCGACGACGCGCTGGCGGGTATCGGCCTGCCGGGCCGCCTGGCGCTGGAATTCACGCGCGAGGCGCCCAGCGCCGAGGCCGCGGTCGGCAGCGCGCTGGACGATGTGCGCCGCGCCTTGCCCGACGCCCGCCTGATCGAGGCCGCGCCGGACCTGGTCGGCCTGACGGATGTGGCCGAGATCGCCGGCGTGTCGCGGCAGGCCATGCGCAAGCTGATGCTGGCGCATCCGGGCAGCTTCCCGGTGCCGGTGCATGAAGGCACCACGTCCCTGTGGCACCTGGCCGACCTGCTGGAGTGGCTGCGCGCCCGGGGCAACGCCGCCTGGCCGCCCGCGCTGGCGGAAGTGGCGCGGGCCGCCTTGCAGGTCAACCTGGCCAAGGAAAGGCGCCGGGCCTCCGCCTGAGGCGCCGTTCAGGGTGCGTCGTGCAACAGCAGGTCCAGGCCGACGCGCTCGCCGTCGCGCACGCGGCTGATGGCGTGCTTGAGATTGACGCGGTAGTAGCCGGCGCTGCCCCTGAACGGCCGTTGCCCCGCGCCGATGATGGCGGCGTCGCCGATGCCCAGCGGCAGCACAATGGGGCGCGATTGCATGCGCGGACGTTGCTCCGTCATGACGAATTCGCCGCCGGTGAAATCCCGTCCGGGCTCGGACAGCAAGGCCACGACCTGCAGCGGAAAGACGCAATCGCCGTCGACGTGCTGATGCAGGCCCATCTCGTCTCCCTGGCGCAGCCGTTGCAGGCGCGACAGCGGCCGCGTCTGGCCAGCGGCGCGGTTCTGCGCCAGGAAGGCCGGCAGTTCGGCCGGATAGCGCAGCGGGTCGTCCAGGATCTGCTGCCAGCGGTTGGCAATCGGCGCCAGATGGCGATAGAACGCCTCGCGCCATGGCATCCAGGCCGCTGGCGCCGAGGGGGCGTGTCCGAACAGTTCGCCATTGTCCGCGCCCGCGCTGGCGTGCGCGGTGGGCGCCGTGGCTGGCGCGGCGTTCGCCAGCTCGCGCGCCTGTGCCGGCGTCAGCAGTCCCGGCAGCAGCGCGTGGCCTTCCACGTCCAGTTCATGGGCGATGGCGGTCCAGTCCCTGCCGTCCAGCATGGCGACGATGCCGGTCATGGCTGCGCATCCCCGGCCGATGCTCGGGCGGTATCGCCCGGCGGCTGCACGCCCTGGGCCGGCAGCCGCCACAGATACCACGCGGCGACGGTGCGGTGCGGGCGCCAGGCCATCCCGATGTCGCGCATCTGGCGTGGCGTGGGCGTCTTGTCCAGGCCCTTCAGGCGGCGATAGCCTTCGCGCACGCCATAGTCGTCGACCGGCAGGATGTCGGACCGCTCCAGCGTGTAGATCAGGAACATCTCGACTGTCCATCGGCCCACGCCGCGCAGCGGCGTCAGGCGCGCGATCAACTCGTCGTCGGACAGCCGCAAGGCGTCGGCGCGGCTCGGGACCACGCCGTCCGCGGCCGCCTGCGCGATGCCGCGGATGGCGGCCAGCTTGCTGGCCGACAGCCCGCAGGCGCGCTGTTGCTGTTCATCGGTGGCGAGCAGCGCTTGCGGGCTGGGGAAGTCCGCGTCGGGGTACAGCGCCAGCAAGCGCGCCAGGATGGCTTCGGCGGCGCGGGCGTGCAGCTGTTGGTGGGCGATGGCGCGCACCAGCGCCTCATACGGTTCGCGGCCCGGCTTGGCTTCGTGGCGGCAGGGACCGACGGCCGCGACATGGCGCGCCCAGTCGGCGTCCAGGCCGGCCAGGAAATCGGCGGCGCGCCGGTAAGCGCGGGGAGACAGGTCGGCGGGGATGGCGGCGCGCGGCATCAGCGTCCTTGTTGCGGGTTCATCACGGAAGGGATCCTGGCAGTCTTTTTAACGCATGCGCGCCGGGCCGGGCAGGGGTCAACGCGCATCATGAAAAATCAGACCCACGGTATGGCGCGAACCGCCGAGCACGCGGCTCACGCCATGGCGCATGGCGACCTTGCGCGTGCCGCCGCGCTTGCCCGGAGCCGGCCGGTGATTGACCGTGAAGACCAGCGCGTCGCCCTGGTCCAGCGCGATGACCTCGGCGCGCTGGCCGCTGGAGGCGGTTTCCGTCATGACGAATTCGCCGCCGCTGAAGTCCCGGCCGGGCCGCGACAGCAGGATGGCCACCTGCAAGGGAAAGACCCGCTCGCCGTACAGGTCCTGGTGCAGGCAGTTGTAGTCGCCTGCCCCATATTGCAGGATGAGCGGCGTGGGCCGATTCTGGCCGGCCGCATGGCATTGCGCCAGGAACGCGTCGTGCGTGGCGGGAAACCGTTGCGGATCGCCGAGCAGTTGGTTCCAGCGGTTGGCGATGGGCGCCAGGCGCGGATACAGCGCCTGGCGCAGCGCTTGCAGCAGCGGCGGCAGCGGGTAGGAAAAGTACTTGTACTCGCCCCGCCCGAAGCCGTGGCGCGCCATCACGATACGGCTGCGGTAGCCGTCCGGCGAGGCGTATCCGGCTGCCAGGGCCGCGCATTGCGCGGGGTCCAGCAAGCCGGGCAGCCGCGCATTGCCGCGCGCGTCGAGCGAGCGCGCGATGGCGTCCCAATCGTGGCGGTCCAGGTCCGGCGCCATGGCGCAGGCCTCCGGCATCATCGTCCGCGCTCGCCGGCGAGCAGCGCGCGCTTGCGTTCGACGCCCCAGCGATAGCCGGACAGCGCGCCGTCGCCGCGCACCACGCGATGGCAGGGAATGGCCACGGCCAGCACGTTGGCGGCGCAGGCGCCGGCCACGGCGCGCGAGGCGTCGGGCGCGCCGAGCTGGCGCGCGAGCTCGCCGTAGCTGCGGGTCTGGCCGGCCGGGATGGCGGCGAGCGCCTGCCACACCTGCTGCTGGAAGGCGGTGCCGCCCACGTCCAGCGCCAGCGGCGCATCGGCGTTGCCGTGGTCGATATAGGCGGCGATGGCGGTCAGCTCCGGTTGCAGCGATCGCGGATCCGCATGCAGCGTCGCACCGGGAAACGCGGCGGCCAGCTCGGCGCGCAGCGCGTCCGGATCCACGCCCAGCAGGATGGCGCAGATGCCCAGCTCCGTCTTGCCGGCCAGGATCATGCCCAGCGTGGTCTGGCCGATGGCGTAGCGGATCGGCCCTTGCGGCGCGCTGCCGGGCGCGCGATAGCGGCAGGTGAATGCGGCGTCTTGGCGGATCATGGCGGGTCTCCTTAAAGGTGGACAGTGAGGCAAGTGTAGGCAGGCCGGTCGCGTACGCCACTCCGGTCCTTGCTGGGCGGTCCGCGTAGGGGCTTGTCACTGCCGCTGTCGCGCCGTCGCCGGCTCGTTCCCGGCGGACAGGTCGCGCGCGGGCTTGGCCCGCCGCAGCAGCAGCGCCAGCCCGGCCAGGTTCAGCGCCGCGCCCGCCAGCCAGGGCCAGCCGTTCCAACCCTGGCCGGGCGCGGCATAGAGGGCGGTGACGCACAGCGGGCCGATGACGGAGGTCAGGCCCGCCAGGGAGGCCAGCGATCCTTGCAACTGCCCCTGGCGCGAAGCGCCGGCCTGCTGCGACAGCAGCGCCTGCAACGCGGGCACGACCAGGCCGCCCAGCGCCAGCGGCAGCAGGATCGGAAATGCCATCCAGCCCTGCGTCGCGCAGGCGATCAGCACGTAGCCGCAGCCATCGGCCAGCAAGCCCAGCATGGCGCTGCCGCGCTCGCCGAAACGCCGGGTGGCGGGGCCGGGCAGCAGGGCCTGAGCCAGCGCATGCAGCACGCCGAAGGCCGCCAGGGACAGGCCGACCATGGCGGCGTCCCAGCGGAAGCGGTCTTCGCCGTACAGCACCCACAAGGATCCTGGTACCTGGCCGGCGATCTGCGCAAGCACATAGGCCAGCAGCAGCGCCGGCACCGCCGGCAGGCCGCGAGCCCAGCGCAGGGCGCCCAGTGGATTGAGCGCGTGGAGCGCGTGAGCCGGGCGGATGCCGGCGGCGGGGGCTGTTGCGGCGGATGCGGTTGCGTCGGACGCGGGCCGCGATTCCGGCAGGAAGCGCCAGGCCATGAGGCAATTGAGCGCGTTCAGCGCGGCGGCGACGGCGAAGGGCGCATGCGGCGACCATTGGCCCGCCAGGCCGCCGATGACCGGCCCGGCGATCAGCCCCAGGCCCATGCAGGCGCTCAGGTAGCCGTAGCGCCGGGCGCGGTCCTCGCCGCGCGAGATGTCGGCGATGCAGGAGCTGGCGACCGCGCCGGTCGCGCCGGTCAGGCCGGCGACGGCGCGGCCCAGGTACAGCACCCACAGCGCCGGCGCGACCGCCATCACCGCGTAGTCCAGCGCGGCGCCGGCCAGCGAGGCCAGCAGCACCGGGCGGCGCCCGTGGCGGTCGGACAGCGCGCCCAGCAGCGGCGCGCACAGGAACTGCATCAGGGCATACAGCGCCAGCAGCACGCCGTAGTGGCGGGCGACCTGATCGGCGCCAGCCAGCGCGCGCAGCAGGCCGGGCAGCACCGGCATGATCAGGCCGATGCCGGCGGCATCCAGCGCGACGGTCGTCAGGATGACGAACAGGGCTTTGTCGGATTTCATTGAAAATTTATCAGCGATAAATTTGCGTATGAAAATCTATCAGTGATAAATTGTCAAGCCTGGAATTCAGTGAACGGACCCATCTGCCGACGCGGACGCACAGCGGCATCCGCGCCGACGGATGGGTCGATACAGAGGAAGCCGCGTGACCAAACTCAGCCGCGAAACCGTGATCCGCGCCGCGCTGGACCTGCTCAACGAGGTCGGCGTGGACGGCCTGAGCACGCGCCGCCTGGCCGAGCGCCTGGGCGTGCAGCAGCCCGCGCTGTACTGGCATTTCAAGAACAAGCGCGAACTGCTGGATGCGCTTTCCCGGCAGATGCTGGTCGAACGCCACACTCGCGGCATTCCGCAGCCGGGCGAGCACTGGCGCGCGTTCCTGCACGACAACGCCATGAGCTTCCGGCGCGGCCTGCTGGCCTATCGCGATGGTGCGCGCATTCACGCGGGCACGCGGCCGGACGGGCCGCAGGCCGGCGCGGTGGAGGCGCAGCTGCGCCTGCTGCGGGACGCCGGGTTTGCGCCGGACGCCAGCGTGCATGCGCTGCTGGCGGTCAGCCAGTACACGGTGGGCGCGGTGCTGGAGCAGCAGGCGGCACAGGACGGCGCGGGGCAGGGCATGACCCGGCAGGACCTGCCGCAGGACGCGCCGCTGCTGCGCGCCGCCATGGATATACTCGAAGGCGGCGGCCCGGACCAGGCGTTCGAACAGGGCCTGGCCCTGTTGCTGGACGGGCTGGCCTGCCGCCTGGAGCAGGGCGGCGCGCGCCCGCCTGCTCGCCGGAACTCCAAGGGAAACACGCAATGATCGACCACGCCACGCTGCTTACCTATCTCGCCGTGCTGACCGGCTTCGTGCTGATTCCCGGCCCCGCCGTGCTGCTGACGCTGGCGCGGGCGGCCACCTCGGGCACGCGCGTGGGCATGGCGACCGGACTCGGCATCGCGGCCGGCGACCTGATCCATACCTGCATGGCGGTGCTGGGGCTGTCGGCCATCCTGATGACGTCCGCTTTCCTGTTCAACGTGGTCAAGTACGCCGGCGCGGCCTATCTGGTCTACCTGGGCGTGCGCGCCTTCCTCGAACGGGCCGACCTGCCCGACCTGGCGCCGGCCGCGCGCGTCGACGCGCGCACGGCATTCCGGCAGGCGATCCTGGCCGAGGTGCTGAACCCCAAGTCGGCGCTGTTCTTCCTGGCCTTCCTGCCGCAGTTCGTGCGTCCGCAGAACGGTCCCGTGGCCTTGCAGCTGGCCACGCTGGGCGTGCTGTTCGTGCTGATGGGCGCCTTGAGCACGGGGCTGGTGGCGCTATGCGCCGGCCGCGTCGGCCGCTTCCTGCGCCGCCATCCGGCGATCTGGCGCTGGCAGGGCAAGGCGGTCGGCACGGTCTATTGCGCGCTGGGCGTGCGCATGGCGATGCAGCAGCGCTAGTGCGCTGTCCCGCAGATGCGTCCACACGATATCCACCCTTGGCCGCCATGACGGTTCTCGACCTCAAACCCGTGCGACTGGGCGCCGCGCTGCGGCGCTGGCGCCTGTTGAACCGGATCAAGCAGACGCATGCCGCCGAGCTGTTCGGCGTGGCGCAGTCCACGATTTCCCGCTGGGAAAGCGGCGCGCAGGAGATGGAGCCGGCCGAGCGCGCGCAGGTCGAGCGCCGGCTGTCCGCCAGGCTGGACGCGGCGGCGGACCGGGCGCTGGCCCGATTGGTCGCTGCCAGCCCGTCGCCGATGCATCTGGTCTGCGACCTGAGCCATGCGCTGCTGGCCTGCTCGCCGTCGCGCGCCGCCGAGTTCGGCGCGCCCTTGTCCGGGCTGATGGGGCGTTCGCTGTGGCGCTACGCCACGCCGGAAATCCAGCGCATGGAGGCGGCGCTGGAAACCAGGGGCTGGCGCGAGACGCAGGCCCCGCCCGCCATCGAGTTCGGCACCGGCGCCAATGGCTCGGACGAGGTGCCGATCCGCCAGGGCGCCTGTCGCTGGACGCGCATCGTGCTGGCGGACGGCTCGGCGGCGCGGCTGGTCGAGACGCTTTGACGCGGCGGGTTCAGTCCTCGCGCCGGGCGGCTTCCCTGCGTTGCAGCAGGGCCAGTCCCAGCAGGCAGGCCGTGGGCATGGCGGCGCAATAGGCGACCAGCGGCCAGGCGCTGTCGCCGTTCAGCGTCAGCGTGGGCAGCGTGCCCAGCGCGGCCACGATCAGGCTCTGCACGGCGTAGTACAACGCCACCGCGGCGCCCGACGCGTCGCCGAAGTCCCGCAGCGCGCCATTGGCGCTGACCGATACGATCAGCACCATGCCGGCCGCCACCAGCCACATCGGCATCACGAAGGTGGCAAAGGACGGCGTCCGCATGGCGGCGCAGCCGGCCAGGAGCGCCGCGCCCGCCAGCATCGTTGCAGCGCCGCGCGCGAAACTGCCGGCGATGCCCCAGCGCGCCACCAGGCGCGGCGCCAGCCGCGTGGCCGCGATCATGACCAGCGCGACCGTCGAGAAGGCCGCGCTGAAGGCCATGTGTGAGTAGCCGGCGGCGCCCATGAGCACGCGCGGCGAGGTCGAGAAGAACACGAAGAAGGCGCCCATCGCCGCGCTGAATCCCAGCGTATAGATCCAGAACCGCAGGCTGCCCAGCATGGGCGCGAAGCCGGGCCGCCGCGCGCCCGGCGTGGATGGACGGGTCTCGCGCCAGCGCGGCACGGCGCGCAACCACGCCAGCAGGCCCGCCGCGCCCAGCGCGACGAAGATCGCCCGCCAGCCGAAGCCCGCCGCGATGGCCGCGCCGAGCATCGGCCCGAGCGCGGGGACGAAGGCCAGCATGGCGCTGAACAGGCCATAGATGGTGGCGCCTTCCGGCCGGTCGGCATAAACGTCGCGCACGGTGGCGAACATGGCCACCAGCGCCGCCGAGGCGCCTAGCGCCTGCAACAGCCGCAGCGCGACGAACAGCCCGCCGCTGCCGGCGGCTGCCAGCGCCAGCGACGCGGCGGCATACAGCAGCGCGCCGCCCAGCAGCACCGGCCGCCGGCCGATGCGGTCGGACAGCGGGCCGAAGATCAATTGGCCCAGTCCCAGCATCAGCATGTAGATGCTGAGGGTCAGCTGGACCATGGCGGGCGTGGTCTGCAAGGCCGCGGGCATGGTCGGCACCACGGGCAGGTACACGTCCATCGCCAGCGAGGCGAGCAGGTCGAAGGGGGCCATCAGCGCGAGCGCGGGCGGCAGGGGGCCGGCCCAGATATCGGGGCGGGCAGGGGAAGAATGGGTGGGCATGGCAAGGCCTCCGCACGGAAAGAAAATCCGGCGGCGATCTGCCTGGATGAGGCTCAGCGAGGGGACTCAATGAGGGGCGATCGCCGCAACGACTGGGGTTCAGGTGTCGTTGCGGCTCAGCGATCCGTGAGCGGGCCTGGCGTCATGGGAAGAATGTGTGTGGCAGGGAATCTGGACGCTGAAGTCTATCCGATCTGGCGCAAGGGCGTGCCATGCGCCGTGGCGTGGCACGCGCGGGCGCATCGCGCCGAGCATTTTTTATGCGTGGACGCGCGCCCGGCCGCGCCTCAAGATGACGATCCGGCGCGCGCGATTCGAACCCGGCGCGCGGCCGACACGCAAGGAGTCATGAAGCATGGATGCCGCGACACTCGAAGGCCGGCTGGAATTCATCCGCCGGGCCGAACGGCTCAAGGATGTGCTGCGCAGCGGCCGCACGTCCGGCGCGCGCCAGGAAAGCACGGCCGAGCACAGCTGGCGCCTGTGCCTGATGGCGATGCTGTTCCAGGATGGCCTCGCGGGGCTGGATCCGCTGCGCGTGCTGCAGCTGTGCGTGGTCCATGATCTGGGCGAGGCGCTGGGCGGCGACGTGCCGGCGATCGCGCGCGACGCGCATCCGGACAAGAGCGAACGCGAGCGCCGCGACCTGCTGCAATTGGCCGGCAGCCTGGATCCGGCGGCGCGCGGGCGGCTGCTGGCGCTGTGGGACGAGTACGAGGCCGCCGTCACGCCGGAGGCCCGCGCGGTGAAGGCGCTGGACAAGATGGAAACCATCCTGCAGCACAGCCAGGGCGACAATCCGCCCGATTTCGACTACGGTTTCAACCTGGCCTATGGCCGCGACTACGCGCAGCACGACGAGCTGTTGCGCGCGCTGCGGGCGTTGGTAGACGAGGCCACGGCGCGCCGGATGGCGACCACGCGCGCCGATTCATCATCCGCTTGAACCGATCCGGCTCCGACCCGGCCCACAGACCATGCGTAGCACCCCAGAGGCCGGCCCGTTCCGGCAAGACATACTGAACGCGGCAACCACCAGCATGGCCTGCGCGCCCGCCAGGGAAATGCTGCTTCGCCACCGCGCGGCGGGCTGGACGCGGGACCGCATGTACGCGGAGCTGGCGTCCATGGCCGTGGCGGCGCCGGAGCATGAAGACTACCTGCATGACCTGATGGACTTCGTTTCCGGCTATTGTTCTCCCGCCATGAGGATTTTCGATTGAATCGCGTGCCGACGGGAGATTGACATGCAGGTGTTCAAGACGCTGGCCGAGCTGCTGCGGGCCATCCCCGCGCTGGAATCCAGGGAGTGGATCTACGTGAACCTGGACGCGTGGCGCGCGACGCCGGAGCGGGCCGTGTTCTATTCCATTCCGGAAACGTATCTGGAGGCACTGGACGATGACGAGATCTACCTGGACGACGAAGACCTGGAAATGCCGCTTTCCGTCCAGGGCTTGAACCTGCGCGGCTGGATGCTGGCCGGGGATGTGCAATACATCGCTAGCCGGTTGAATGGCGAGGACCCGGCAGAATTCATCGCCCAGGTGAATCACTACCGAGAGTACGACAGCTTCAAATGACCGACTCAGCCTCCAAGTCTCCCGGCGCGACCGCGCCTGCCACGGACATCGCGCTCGGCCTCGCATCCCGCCATTCGCTGCGGGCGTTCATCGCTCAGCGCATGGGCCAGCGCATGGGCCAAGACGGGCTGGCCGAGGTCGGCGATGCGCTGTACCGGCTGGACGTCGGCGCCGAGGATCTGACGGACGCCAACAACGCGTTCGGCGAGGCGGGCTTCCTGATTTCCTGGGTCGAAACCCGGAAGGCGAAGCGCGGGCTGTCGTGAGCGACGACCGTTTTCCGCGCGCAAGCGCGCATCCCGAATCCCGCGCGCTGTTGCATTGACAGGCCCTAGTCGGCCACGCCGTCCGGCAGCCTGGCGATCACCTTGAGTTCAAAGTCAAACCCATACAGCCAGGTAACGCCCACGCCGGTCAGCGTGGGATAGGGCGCCTGTCCCCAGAACTCGGGAACGATGCGCCAGATGCGTTCGAACTTCGAGGCGGGGTCGACGATGAAGACGGTCACGTCGACCACGTCGTCGAAGCTGCAGCCGGCGGCGGCCAGCACGGCGTTGAGGTTGCGGAATGCCAGCCGCACCTGTTCGTCCAGGTCCGGCTCGGGCGAGCCGTCCGCGCGGCTGCCGACCTGGCCCGAGACGAACAGGAAACCGTTGGCCCTGACCGCCGGGGAATAGCGGTTGCGCTCATAAAGCGCCTGGCGCCCGGGGGGAAAGACGACGTCGCGTTGGGTCATGCCTGATCTCCGTGTACAGGCCGGCTGGCCTGGATGTGTGTGAACCGATGCCGCACTGTAGGAGACGCCGCGCCGCCGATAAACGGGCAAGCCTGTCCAGCACTGTTTGTAGAATGCAAACAATCTGGTGTAGGGCAGGAGACACGCATGGACCGATTCGACGCTATGCAGGCATTCGCGCGGGTGGTGGAGACGGGCAGTTTCACCAAGGCGGCCGAGACGCTGCGCATCAGCCGCACCAGCGTGACGCAGCTGGTGCAGCAGCTGGAGGCGCGGCTGCGCGTCAGGCTGTTGAACCGCACGACTCGCCAGGTCAATGTCACGGCCGACGGCGCGGCCTATTACGAACGCGTGCTGCGCCTGCTGGCCGACATGGACGATGCCGAGACCAGCCTGTCCGGCGCCTCGGCCTCGCCCCGGGGCCGGCTGCGCGTGGATGTGCCCAGCCCCTTCGCGCGCATGGTGCTGGTGCCGGCCTTGCCGGCCTTCCATGCGCACCATCCCGAGATCCAGCTGGACCTGGGCGTGAGCGACCGCAAGGTGGACCTCATCGGCGAGAACGTGGACTGCGTGATCCGCGGCGGCGAGCTGCAGGACCAGTCGCTGCGCGCGCGCCGCGTGGCGGACCTGCGGCTGGGCGTGTATGCGTCGCCGGGCTATCTGGCGATGGCGGGCGTGCCACGGCATCCGGGCGAGCTGGAAGACTCGCACCATCGCATCGTGGGCTATCTGTGGGCGCGGCTGGGGCGGGCGCTGCCCTATGCCATGCAGCGCGGCGACGAACGCCTGCGCGTGCACGGACGCTACGCGCTGGCGGTGGACGACGGCAACGCCTATCTGCAGGCCGGCCTGGCGGGGCTGGGCATCTTGTGGCTGCCCGACTACATGGCGCGGCCGCATCTGGCCAGCGGCGAGCTGGCGCGGCTGTTCGAGGACTGGCACATGGAAACGATGCCGATGTACCTGGCCTATCCGCCCAATCGCCACGTCAGCGCCAAGCTGCGCGCCTTCATCGACTGGGTCGTGGAATTGATGGCGCGGCAGGCGTAGCAACGTCGGGCCAGGAACTCAGGCCGTCTCCAGCGGATTCAAGCGATCGGCGATCTCGCGCTGCACCCGTCGCAAGTGCTGGCGCATCGCCTGTTCGGCGGCGTCCGGCGAACGCGCGGCGATGGCTTCGGCGATGGCGCGGTGTTCCTGGTCGCGTTGCTGGATGCGCTCGCTCGTGATCGCGCTGGCCGTGGGCACGTGCAGCCTGTGGTCGGATCCGACGCGGCGCAGGAAGGCATACAGGCTGGCCGCGAGCTGGTTGCCGGAGCTGTCGGCCAGCAGCTTGTGGAAGGCGATATCGCCGATGGTGCGTGTCACGTCCTGCGGCGTGGTGGCGGCTTCCAGGATCTTGGCGATCTGCACCGGCGAGGCGCGCACCGCCGCCAGGCGCGCGATGGCCGGCTCCAGCACGATGCGCAGCTCGATGACCTCCAGCGCATTGGTGCCCTGGACCACCACGTCGCTCTTGAGCACCGGACTGTCGTTGCGGCGGATGATGGGGCGGGGCAGTTCGGCGGCGTCGCGCATCGTCTCCAGCGCCAGCCGCAGGCGATGCCGCTTCACCTTCAGCTGATCGGCCAGCAGGCGCTCGGGCGGCAGCTCCTCTCCCTTGCCGATCATGGCGCGGATCTGCGTGATCAGGCGCGTGACGTCATTCGAAACTTCGGGTTGCCTTGTGCGTGCCATGAGTTTCCCGCCTCCGGTTTTTTTGCGTACATCTTATGGGCGGAATATGCGCCCAGCAATATCGAAAACCCTGAATGGTTGTTAATTGGTGGTTATTCGGTTGTTAATTCGCAAATGCCTGATTTGCATGGGTAAAAGTCGAAAAAATAAGGGTCGGAAAATCGCGTTTAGGGGTTTTCCATAAAAAAACCAGAATCGCGTTTACACAACCATTGGTTGTTATTAGATTTTGTTCCGCTGAATCCTGATAACCATTCAAAGGGGAATGTGTATGCACGCGACCGAGGTCGCCGGCGATGCGCGCGCGGCGGAATTGCTGTCCATGTATGAGCAGATCGAACGGAGGCACATGTTTCCGTTCTGGGCGCGCGGAGACAGCGCGCACGACGACATCAGCCAGCTGACCAACGGCCCCAAGCCGGTGCCGCACCGCTGGTCGTACCGCGACGACATCCAGCCCCTGCTGGCCCAGTCGGCGCGCCTGATCTCCACCGAGCACACCGACCGCCGCTCGCTGATCCTCATCAACCCGGGCCTGGCGCCGCGCCGCGCGACGGTGTCCACGCTGTACACCGCCTATCGCCAGAACGATCCCAACGAACTCATGCCGCCGCACGCGCACACGGCCAGCGCCGTGCGCTTCGGCCTGACGGGCCGGCAGAACTTCACGGGCGTGGAGGGCGAGGACATCACCTTCCTGCCCGGCGACATGGTGCTGACGCCGCGCGACACCTGGCACAACCACGGCAACCTGGGCGGCGAGCCGGCCATCAACCTGTCTGTGCTGGACTATCCGCTGGTCGAGAACCTGAACGCCCTGTCGTTCCAGCACGACTACCAGGAAAACGGCGAGGTCGTGCGCAAGCAGAGCGCGCGCTTCCAGACCGAGTATTCGCGCATGGTCTACGGCGCCGGCGGTCTGACGCCGCGCTTTCTCGACCACCGGCGTGGCGGCGGCGATTCCTCGCCCATGTTCGTGTACCGCTACGAAGCCATGCGCGAGCTGTTGTATCGCTTTCGCGACTGGGACGAATCGCCGCACGAGGGCGTGTCGATCGAATACACGCATCCGCTGCGGGGCGGCCCGGTTTACCGGACCATGACCTTCTTCATGCAGATGGTGCGGCCGGGCGAGACCACGCTGCCGCTCAAGCAGACCGCCAACCTGCTGGTGTCGCCGTTCAGCGGCCAGGGCAGCATGACGATGGGCGAACAGCGGCATGCGCTCGAACCGTTCGACACGGTCGCCGTGCCCAGCGAGAACTGGGTGCAGTACCGCAACGACGCCACCGAGCCGCTGATCCTGTTCATCGCCAGCGACGAGCCGGCGCTGCGCGCCATGGGCCTGTTCCACCAGTGGGGACGCACGGCCGGCGGCGACCTGGTCGAGCTGGTCTGAGGGAGCCTGGCCTTGGCTAAACAATGGAACACCTCGCTGCTCGCCCACGTCGATTGCGAGGGCGGCGGACAGGTCTGGGTGGAGGGCGCGACGATGTATGTCTCGCACATGCGTCCGCCCTATGGCACCTCGATCTACGACGTTGAAGACCCGCGCCGCCCGCGCCTGCTGGCGTCGCTGGAAGTGCCCATCGGCTGGCATTCGCACAAGGTGCGCGTGCGCGACGGCCTGATGATCGTCAACTATGAGAAGTTCCGCAGCGGCGCCGACGATTTCGGCGGCGGGCTGGGCATCTACGACGTCAGCCGGCCGGACCGTCCGCGCCTGATCACGCACTGGAAGACCGGCACCCAGGGCGGCGGCGTGCACCGCTACGACTTCGACGGTCGCTATGCCTATATCTCGCCGACGGCGCCGGGCTACATCGGCAACATCGTCAAGATCCTGGACCTGCGCGATCCGGCGAAGCCCGAGGAAGTGGGGCGCTGGTGGATTCCCGGCCAGCACGAGGCCGGCGGCGAAAACTATCCCTGGGACAACTACGTGCCGCCGCGCTGCCACCATCCGCTGCGCATGGGCAACCGCCTGTACGTGTCGTACTGGCATCACGGCATGTTCATCCTGGACATCGAGGACATGGCGCGCCCGCGCCTGGTGTCGCAGTTCAACACCGGGCCGGCCCATCCGCATCCCACGCACACGGCGCTGCCCATACCGGGGTTGCTCAAGGGCCGCCAGATCCTGGTGGTGGCGGACGAGGACGTGGCCAAGCTGCGGCCGTCGCCGCCGGCCTTCACCTGGTTCTTCGACATCACGGACGAGCGCCAGCCCATGCCGATCTCCACCTTCCAGGTCGACGGCGTGGACCCTGACGGCCAGCCGCAAGAAGCCATGTCCGGCTGTCACCAGCCGGCCGAGAAGTTCAGCGGCAATGTGCTGCCCTTCGCCTGGTTCGCACGCGGCCTGCGGCTGCTGGACATCAGCGATCCGTTCCGGCCGCGCGAAGTGGGCTGCTACGAGCCCGACCCGCCGGCCGGCTGCGAACGCGCGTCGTCCAACGACGTCACCACCGACGACCGCGGGCTGCTCTACCTGCTGGACCGGCAGCGCGGCCTGGACATCATCGAAAGCTCCGTCTACGGGACCTGACCATGACCTATCTGCAACAAGCCTTTGGCAACAAGAATCCCAACCTGCCGTTCCATCCGGCGGTGCGGGCGGGCGACTATGTCTTCGTATCGGGCCAGGTGGCCAAGGACGAGAACGGCGTCATGCTGGAAGGCACCATCGAACAGCTGACGCGCGCCACCATCGAAGCGATGCGGCGGGCGCTGCGGGCGGCCGACTGCGACCTGGCCGACGTGGTCAAGGCCACCGTCTACCTGGAGGACGCGCGCGATTTCGGCCGCTACAACGGCGTGTTCAAGGAGTATTTCCCGGACGGGATGCTCGCGCGCACGACCGTGGAGGCCCGCGCGGTCATCGACACCAAGATCGAGATCGAGTGCATCGCCTACAAGCCGCAGCGGTCCTGAACGGCCGCGCAAACCATATATCAAGGGAGAATCATCATGCTGGAAGTTCTGGGACGCGCCACCTCGGGCAATGTGCAGAAAGTGCTGTTCCTGCTCGAAGAGCTGGGCACGCCGTACAAGCGCCACGATTACGGCAAGACCTTCGAGGGCACCACGCTCACGCCGCAGTACCAGGCCATCAACCCCACGCAGAAGGTGCCGACCCTGCGCGACGGCGAGCTGCACGTGTGGGAATCGCACACCATCCTGCGCTATGTGGCCAACAAGCAGGAAGCCCATGCGCTGTATCCGCGCGATCCCGCCGCGCGCAGCCAGGTCGAGCGCTGGATGGACTGGACGCTGGCTTCGCTCAACGTGGCCTACCTGGCCGGCTTCAAGGAAGCCAAGCTGCCGCCCGAGCAACTGAGCGAGGCGGCCGCCAAGCTGCTGTCCGCCGAGCTGTCGCTGCTGGACGGGCACCTGGCGGGCCGGCCCTGGGTCGCGGGCGAGGCCTTCTCCCTGGCCGACATCTGCCTGGCGCCGCTGGTGCGCCGCTGCCTGAAGTTCCCCCATCCCAAGCCCGAGCTGGCGCATCTGCGGCAATGGATGGCGCGCATCGAGCAGCGGCCGGCTTTCGCGGCGGCCGTGGCCGCGGGTTGAGGCGGGCCATGGACATGCAGGCGAATGCATCCGCCGGGCCCGGCCCGGCGCGGGAGGCGGCGCCCCTGGCGGCGCAGATACGGGCCCGTGGCCTGAACGTGGATTTCGACACCCGCGCCGGTTGCGTGCGGGTGTTGAGCGACATCGACATCGAGATCGCGAAAGGCTCGTTCACCTCCATCATCGGCCCTTCGGGCTGCGGCAAGAGCACGCTGCTGAAGGTGTTCGCCGGACTGGTGCCGCCGACCGGCGGCGAAGTCTCGGTGGCGGGCGTGCCGCCGGGCGAGGCGGTGCGGCAGCGGCGCGTGGGCATGGTGTTCCAGGAAGCGGCGCTGATGCCCTGGAAGACCGCGCTGGAGAACGTCTGTTCGCTGATGGCGCTGGTGGACGCGGTGCCGCGCGAGCGGCAACGCGACCGCGCGCTGGAACTGCTACGCCTGGTTGGCCTGGAGTACGCGGCCGACCGGTATCCGGCGCAGCTGTCCGGCGGCATGCGCCAGCGCGTATCCATCGCGCGCGCCCTGGCACTGGATCCCGAGGTGCTGATGATGGACGAGCCCTTCGGCGCGCTGGACGCCATCACGCGCGAGCACATGAGCGACTTCCTGCTGGAGATCTGGCAGCGCACCGGCAAGACCGTGGTGTTCGTCACGCACTCCATCGACGAGGCGGTCTACCTGTCCGACAGCGTCTACGTCATGGCCACCAATCCGGCGCGCATCGTGCAGAAGCTGGATATCGGCCTGCCGCAGCCCAAGAACGAGGCGACCTTTTCCAGCCCGATATTCCACCAGAAGTCTTTCCAGTTGCGGCAGCTGCTCAAGGCAGGGCATGCGCCGGGGAGCGGAAAATGAGCATGAGCACGACCTTGAAAGAACCCGCCGCGCCCGCGCGGCCCGCGTCCGGCCGGCTGCGCCAGGCCTGGCGCGCCGCCTTGCCCAGCCTCGCGCTGGTGCTGCTGATCGTGGCGCTGTGGGAGGCGGCGGTCCGGTTGCTGCAGGTGTCGGCCTTCGTGGTGCCGGCGCCGTCGGCCATCGTCGCCGTGCTGTTCGAACGCCAGGACGAGCTGTTCCAGGCCAGCCTGGTCACGGGCGCGGAAATCCTCTACGGCTTTCTGTGTTCCTGCGTGGTGGGCATCGCGCTGGCGCTGTTGGTGGACCGATACGCCTGGTTCGGCCGCGCCAGCTATCCGCTCATCGTGCTGTTCCAGAACGTGCCGAAGATCGCGCTGGCGCCGCTGCTGATCCTGTGGTTTGGCTATGACCTGCTGCCCAAGATCGCCCTGATCGTCATCATGGCCTTCTTTCCGGTCACGTTGAACATGCTGGTGGGCCTGCGCTCGGCCGATGCCAACCTGATGTCGCTGCTGCAGTCCATCGGCGCGACGCCGGGCCAGATCATGGCGCGCGTGAAGATCCCGTCCTCGCTGCCGGCCCTGATGGCGGGCATGAAGGTCGCGATCACCCTGAGCGTGATCGGCGCGATCGTCGGCGAATTCGTCGGCGCCTCGGCCGGGCTGGGCTACATGATCCAGTTCGCCTCCAGCCAGATGGATACGGCGCTGGTGTTCGCCGCGCTGGTGCAGATATCCGTCCTGGGCGTCTTCTTCTATTACCTGATCGAGCTGGCCGAGCTGCGGTTCCTGGGCTGGGCGGCACGCTGAAGCATCGACAACCAACAAGGGGAAAATCATGATCAAGCGTAGCAAGCTGTGCGGCCTGCTGGGCGCGCTGGCCCTGGCCGGCGCGGTCCAGGCCCAGACCAAGGATGCCGTCACCGTGCAGCTGGACTGGGTGGTGCGCGGCAACCATGCGCCGTTCTTCGTGGCGCGCGACAAGGGCTATTTCGCCGAGCAGGGCATCGACGCGGGCACGATCCGCAAGGGCACCGGCTCCACCGACGCGCTGCGGCTGGTGGCCAACGGCAACGCCGACTTCGGCTTCTCGGACCTGCCCACGCTGATGGTGGGTCGGTCGCAGGGCATCGCCAACACGGCGCTGGTGGCGGTCAACCAGAAGACGCCGCTGGCCATCATCTCGGTGAAGAAGAACTTCGACCTCAAGTCCGTGCAGCAGCTCAAGGGCGCCAATATCGGCGTGCATCCGGCCGGGTCCACCTACATCTTCCTGAAGGCGGCGCTGGCCAGGAACGGCCTCTCGCTCAACGACATCAAGCAGTCCACGGTGTCGCCGCCCTATGAGAACTTCCTGCTGCTCAACCGCGTGAACGCGGTGCCGGGCTATATCGACGCCGAAGTGCCCGAGCTGGAGCACAAGGCCGGCGGCCCCGGCTCGCTGTCGGTGCTGCACGGCGCGGACCTGGGCATCCAGAGCTATGGCTCGGGCATGTTCACGGCCGACAAGACCATCGCCGAGCGGCCGGACCTGGTGCGCCGCTTCGTGGCCGCCTACATGAAGGGCTATGCCGACGTGATCCAGGATCCGGGCGCGGCGGCCGACTCGCTGATCAAGAACAACCCGGAATACAAGGGCAAGAAGGAGATGCTGGTGGCGCAGTTGCAGGCCGACCTGGACTACACCTTCTTCAGCGCCCATACCCGCGAGCACGGGCTGGGCTGGATCGATCCGGCGCAGTGGCAGGCCACCGCCACGCTGTACAAGGAGCAGGGCGCGCTGGCGGCCAGCTTCGATGACAGCAAGGGCTTCGATACCCGCTTCCTGCAACAGGCCGGCCCGGTCAAACGCTGAGGAACCCAGGCATGAATCCGAAGACGCACGACACGGCCAGCGGCCCGGTGGCCTTGCCCACCCAGGCCGGCCTGTACTACGGCGGCGCCTGGCACGCGCCGCGGTCCGACCGCTGGATGGAGGTCCGCGCGCCGGGCACCGGCGAGCTGCTGATGCGCGTGGCCGAGGCTGGCCGCGAGGATGTGGCCCGGGCCGCGCGCGCCGCGCGGGAGGGCCATGCCACCTGGCGTCGCACGGCGCCGCTGGCGCGCGCGGCCGTGTTGCGCCGCATTGCCCAGCGGCTGCGCGACAACGCCGCCCAACTGGCCCTGCTGGACGCGCTGGACTGCGGCAATCCCGTGAGCGAGATGGGCTCGGACGTCATGGTGGCCGCCGCGCTGCTGGACTTCTTCGCGGGGCTGGTGACGGAACTCAAGGGCGACACCATACCGATGGGGCCGGACGCCCTGAACTACACCGAGCGCGAGCCGCTGGGCGTGGTCGCGCGCATCGTGGCGTTCAACCATCCGCTGCTGTTCGCCATGGGCAAGCTGGCCGCGCCGCTGGCGGCGGGCAACGCCGTCATCATCAAGCCGCCGGCGCAGGCGCCGCTGTCGGCGCTGCGCTGCGCCGAGCTGATCGGCGACCTGCTGCCGCCGGGCGTGCTGGCCATCCTGCCGGGCGGCGGCGAGGCCGGCGCCGCGCTGGCCGAGAGTCCCGACGTGGACATGATCGGGCTGGTCGGCAGCATCGCCACGGGCCGCAAGGTCATGCAGGCGGCCGCTGGCCGCATCAAGCCGGTGGCGCTGGAGCTGGGCGGCAAGAATCCCTTCGTGGCCTGCGCCGACGTCGACCCGGCGCAGGCGGCGCGCGCCATCGTCGACGGCATGAACTTCACCTGGTGCGGCCAGTCCTGCGGCTCGACCAGCCGCGCCTTCGTCCACCGCGACATCTACGACGAGGTCTGCCGCCACGTGGTCCAGGCCTGCGGCGCCTATGTGCCCGGCGATCCGACCGATCCGGCCACCACGATGGGCGCGATGATCAGCGCCGAGCATCGCGACCGCGTCAAGCGCGTCATCGACGAGGCTAGCGGCGGCCGGCTGCTGCATGGCGGCGCCATTCCGACCCGTGGCGTGCCGGCGGGCGGCCATTATCTGGAACCCACCGTGTATGCCGACGTGCCCGCCGATTCGGCGCTGGCGCGCGAGGAACTGTTCGGGCCGGTGCTGGCGCTGATGCCCTGGCATGACGAGGCGGCGATGCTGGACCAGATTCGCGGCCTGGACGTGGGCCTGACGGCGGCCATCTGGACGGCGGACCTGTCGCGGGCGCACCGGCTGGCGCGCGAGATCGACGCCGGCTTCGTCTGGATCAACGAGGTGGGCAAGCACTTCCTGGGCGCGCCCTATGGCGGCGTGCGGCAGTCCGGCATCGGCCGCGATGAGTGCTTCGGCGAGATGCTGTCCTTCACGCGGGAGAAGAACGTGCATGTGAACTTCAGGCAGGTGGCGAGAGCATGAGCGCGGAGTACGACTACATCATCGTCGGCGCCGGCTCGGCCGGCTGCGTGCTGGCCAACCGCCTGAGCGCGCAGGCGGACTGCCGCGTGCTGGTGCTGGAAGCCGGCCCCTGGGATCGCGATCCGCTGATCCATGTGCCGCTGGGCTGGGGCAAGATCCTGCAGAAGCGGCTGCACGACTGGGGCTACGACGCCGAGCCGGCCGAGCACGCCGATGGCCGCGCGATCGAGTGCGCGCGCGGCAAGGTGGTGGGCGGCAGCTCGTCCACCAATGCCATGGCCTTCGTGCGCGGCCATCCGGGCGATTTCGCCCGCTGGGCGCGCGACTACGGGCTGGATGAATGGCGCTTCGAGGACACCCTGCCGTATTTCCGCCGCCTGGAGGACTGGGAGGACGGCGCCGGCGCCGAGCGCGGCGGCGGCGGCCCCTTGCGCGTGCAGCGCTGCCGCTACCAGGATCCGCTGCTCGACGCCTTCGCGGCGGCGGCCGGACAGGCGGGCCATCCCTGGCTGGAGGACTACAACGCGCGGCCCGCCGGCGGCTTCTCGCGCCTGCAGATGTCGATTCGCCAGGGCCGGCGCTGCAGCGCCGCGACCGCTTATCTGCGGCCGGCGCTGCGGCGGTCCAACCTGCGCGTGGAGACCGGCGCGCATGTGCTGGGCCTGGATTTCGACGGCGATCGCGCCACCGGGCTGCGCTATGTGCGCGGCGGCCGGCAGCAGACGGCGCGGGCGCGGCGCGAGGTCATCCTCGCCGCCGGCGCGATCAACACGCCGGCCATCCTGATGCACTCGGGCATCGGGCCGGCGCGGACGCTGGAGCAGGCCGGGCTGCCGGTGCGGCTGGACCGCCCCGGCGTGGGCGCCAATTTGCAGGACCACATCTCGGTCATCGTGACGGCGCGGCGGCGCGCGCCCGGTCCCTTCGTGCGCGAGCTGCGGCTGGACCGCATCGGCCGCTCGATGGTGCGCGCCTACATGGGCGGCGAGGGTTTCGCCGGCGACGTGCCGGGCGGAGTGGTGGGCTTCGTGCAGCCCGACGGCATGGACACGCCCGACCTGCAATTCCTGCTGACGGCGGCGCCGTTCACGGCCCGGCCCTGGCTCAAGCCCTGGCGCCAGCCGTTCCAGGACGGCTTCGCCGTGCGCACGGTGCTGCTGCATCCGCGCAGCCGGGGCCGCATCACGGTGGCGGGCGCGGATCCGCTGGCCGCGCCGCGCATCGATCAGAACTTCCTGGCCTGCCAGGAGGACCGGGAGCGGGTGCGCGATTCGGTGCGCATCGCGCGCGACCTGATGCGCCAGCCGGCGCTGGGCGATTTCGTGCTCGACGAGCTGGCGCCGGGGCAGAGCGCCGAGGACGACCAGGCGCTGGACGCGTTCATCCGCCGCACGGCGATCACCGTGCACCACCCGGGCGGCACCTGCCGCATGGGCACGGAGCGCGATCCGATGGCGGTGGTGGACGGGCGTATGCGCTGCCTGGGCGTGCCGGGCCTGCGCATCGTCGACGCTTCCGTCATGCCCGACCTGACCTCGGGCAATATCAACGCGCCCGTGCTGATGCTGGCCGAGCGCGCCGCCGACTGGATCCGCGCATCATGATGCGGCTGTCCCTGAGCCGGCACCGCTGCGTCAGCCTGCTGCCGCTGGCGGCGGGCGCGGTGCGCAGGCTGGACGATTTCTTCGCCGTGGACTGCCTGGACGCCGACGAGCGACTGCCGGCGGACACGGCGGCGCTGATCGTCCGCTCATGCATGCTGGCCGGACTGCGCCAGAACGGCCTGCCGGCCAGCGTGCGCTCGGTGACGGTTGTCGGGGGAGCGGTGTCGGCGGACTTCCTGGACCATATGTGCGCGCGGCGCGTGCTGGTCACCTGTCCGGGCGTGGACGACGCCGCCTGCGAGGACCAGGCCATGGAGGTCTGCCACGATGTGATGGCGGCCTTCGGCTTCGGCCGGCTGGGCGCGCGGCCGCGCAACGTGGTCAACGACGTGCTGTTATGTGACTGCTGCTAGGGGCCTGAGCCGGCCGGGCCGCGCAGCGCGTGCGCGGCGGCGGCGCGCTGCGTGGCCGCGCCGAGCAGGCAGGCCAGGTCCGTGCCCGTCGAGACCAGGCAGCCCAGCGGCGCGGCGGCCAGTTCGCGCAGCAGCGCGGGCTGGGCCGCCAGTCCGCCCAGGCCCAGCGCCTTGCCCGCACCCAGGCAGGCCTGGCGGATGCGGGCCAGCGCAAGCCGCAGCGTCGGGTGGTCCCATTGCCCGGCCAGGCCCAGGTCCGCCGCCAGATCGTGCGCGCCGATGAACAGCAGGTCTAGGCCGTCCACCGAGGCGATGGCCTCGATTTCGTCCAGCGCGGCTTGGCTTTCGATCATCACGGCCGTCAGCACGCTGGCGTCCAGCGCCGCCATGGCCTCGGCCTGCGGCAGGTCGCGGTAGCCCAGCGCCGCCTGTCCGCCGGCGTAGGAACGGCGGCCGCGCGGCGGATGGCGGCAGCAGGCCACGACCCGCGCCGCGTCGGCGGCCGATTCGACCTGCGGCGCGATGATGCCGAGCGCGCCGCCGTCCAGCACGCGGCCGATCAACGCGGCATCGAGGGCGGGCACGCGCACCAGCGGCGTCACGCCCGCCTCGCGGGCGGCGTTGCAGATGCGGCTGGCGGATTGCAGCGACAGGGGGGAATGCTCCAGGTCGACGTACAGCGCGTCCAGGCCGGCGGTCGCGGCGATGCGGCCGATCTCGGGGCCGTCGAACAGGCGCACGATCAGCGAGGCGGCCAGGCCGCCTTCCCGCAGCGCGCGCAGCAATGGGTTGGTGAGCGTGGAATCGGACATGGCCGTGCCGGGCTAGACCCGTTGCGGACTGAACGACGCCGCGCGCCAGATCGACACCTGCTGCGCCACGAAGGTCCCGCGATTGCCGCGCTTGAATTCCTGCCAGGCCGGATCGGCCTCCAGCGCCGCGCGGCGGGCTTCGCGGTCGGCCATGCTGTCGTAGGCCCAGATGTGCAGCACCTGATTGAGCGTGCCGATGTCGCTGACGAAGAATCCCAGCAGGCGGCCCAGGTGGCGCATCTGCAGCGGCAGCGCCAGTTCGCGGTAGCGCGCGAGATAGGCTTCCATGCCGCCATGCGGCAGGGTGTAGGTGCGGTGTTCGATGATCATGACGGTTGTCTCCGGCGGCTCAGGCGGGCGGGGTCAGCACCGCGCCCCGGCTGAAAAAGGCGTCCAGGTTGTCCAGCACCAGATTTTCCATGGCGGCGCGGGTTTCCTGCGTCGAGGCGGCCACGTGCGGCAGCACCACGACCTTGTCGCGGCCCAGCAGCGCGGCCGGCACGCGCGGTTCGTCGGCGTAGACGTCCAGCCCGGCGCCGGCGATGCGGTCCGTCTCGATGGCGCGCGTCAATGCGGCTTCGTCCACCACGCTGCCGCGCGCCACGTTGATGAGGAAACCGTCGGACCCCAGCGCGTCCAGCACCGCTTCCGACACCAGATGGCGCGTGGCCGGGCCGCCCGGACAGGACAGCACCAGGAAGTCGGCCCAGCGCGCCAGCGCCGGCAGGTCGGGCTCGAACGGCATGCCAGCGTCCTTCTTGGGCGCGCGGCCGTGGTAGCGCAGCGCCATGTCGAAACCGGCGGCGCGGCGCGCGATGGCGCGGCCGATACGGCCCAGGCCGACGATGCCCAGCCGCTTGCCGCTGACGCGCGTCGCCAGCGGGTAGGGGCCGTCGGGCCAGCGGCCCGCCTGCACGTGGCGGTCGGCGCCGGGAATGCGCCGCGCCGTGGCCAGCAGCAGTCCGAAGGCCAGATCGGCGACGCAGTCGTCCAGCACGTCGGGCGTGGTGCTGACCTGCACGCCGTGGCGGCGCGCCGCATCCAGGTCGATGCCGTCGTAGCCCACGCCGAAGCAGGCCAGCACGCTACCGGTCAGGCAGGCGAACATAGCCTCGGTGCAGCCATGGCGCGACATGGTCACGCCGCCTGCGTAGCGGCCGCGCGAGGCGCGCAGCCAGGCGTCGCGGTCGGGCTGTTGCCACAGCGCGTCCAGTTCGTAGCGTTCGGCCAGCGCGACGCGCAGGCCCGGTGGCAGCGGGCCGATCATCAGCAGGCGGCGTCGTTCCGTCACGGTGGTCATTCCGTGCGGATGCCGGCCTGGCGGATCATGGGCACCCAGCGGTCCAGGTCGGCGTCGAGCTTGGCCTGGAAATCCGCCGCGCCCAGCGGGCCGGAGAGGCCCGCGTCTGCCAGCTTGCGCGCCAGCTCGGGCTTGGCGATGACCCTGGCGAAAGCCTGTTCCAGGCGCTGGCGCGTGGCCAGCGGCGTGGCGGCGGGCGCCAGCGCGCCGTACCAGTTGCTCATCCGCAGCGCCGGCAGGCCGGCCTCCTGTGCGCTGGGCACGTCGGGCAGATAAGGTGAGCGCTGGGTGTCGTAGATGACGATGGCCTTGACGCGTCCGTCCTTCATATAGGGCTGCAGCACTGGCACGTCGGCATTGACCATGTCCACCCGACCGGCGATCAGGTCGATCAGCGCTGGCGCGGCGCCGCGATAGGGCACGTGGGTGGCTTTGGCGCCGGCGGCGATGTTGAACAGCTCGCCGCCGATGTGCATGGTCGAGCCCACGCCGCTGGAGCCATAGCTGAGCGGCGCGCCGGACTTGGCCAGTTTCACCAGTTCGGCGGGCGTGGACACGCCCAGCGAGTTGCGCACCACCAGCAGGCTCTGGACCTGGCCGAACAGGTATAGCGGCGTCAGGTCCTTGCGCGGGTCGTAGGGCAGGTGGGGCGTGGTGCCGGCGGACATGACGTAGCCCAGCGTCGCCACCAGCAGGGTCTGGCCGTCGGGCGCCGCCTTGGCGACCGCGTTGGCGCCGATGGTGCCGCCGGCGCCGCCCCGGTTTTCCACCACCACGGTCGCGCCCAGCTCGGCCGACAGGTCCGGCGCCACCAGCCGCGCCACCTGGTCGACCGGGCCGCCCGGCGCGAAGGGCACGACCAGCTTGACCACGCCCTCGGCGCGCGCCGGACCGGCCATCAACAAGGCGGCGCAGAGCGCCGCGGCGAATACTCTCTGCATGTCTGTCTCCTCCTGTGCCGCTGGCGCGGCGACGATGGGGCGCGCGGTGGCCGCGTCTGGTCCCCGGTGTGCGATGGGCTGCTCAGCCCCGGTAGCGCGGTTCCGGCAGGCCTTTCACGCCCACGTCCAGCGCGAACAGGCCGCCGGCCAGCGGTTCCAGCGCCAGTTTTTCCGGCGTCAGTCGCTGCGAGTGGCTGGTGACGTACAGCACGTCCAGGCCCGCGCCGCCGAAGGCGGGGCAGGTCGGGTTGGTGACCGGCAGCTGGATCACGCGGTCCACGCGGCCGTCCGGCGCCAAGCGCACCAGCTGGCCGGTGGCGACCATGCAGTTCCATACATAGCCGTCAGCGTCCACCGTGGCGCCGTCGGGACGGCCGAGCTGATGGGTCCAGTCCTTGAAGACGCGCCGGTTCGAGATCGCGCCGTCGTCCAGGTCGTAGTCGAAGACCCAGATCACCTGGTTGTGCGTGTCCGCGAAATACATGCTTCGGTCGTCCGGACTCCAGGACAGGGCATTGGGCAGCACGAAGCCGTCGAGCATGGCGTGGCAGCGATGGTCCGGATCGAAGCGGTACAGCGTGCCGGCGGGCTCGCGCTTCTGGTCCAGCATGCTGCCGACCCAGAAGCGGCCGCGGCGATCGCACTTGCCGTCGTTCAGGCGGTGGCCGGGCTTGTCGCTTTCGGGGTTGACGACGGCTTGCGGCGGCAGGCCGCTGGCGGGGTCGTAGAAATACAGGCCGTGGTTGGTGGCTAGCACGAAGCCGCCGGCCTCGCGCAGCGCGATGGAGCCGACCAGCAGCGTCTCGGGCAGGCGCTGCGCCGTGTGGCGGCCGGTGGCGGGATCATGGGATTGCAGCGCGGGGCGGCGCACGTCGACCCACCACAGGCGTTGGCTGCGGTCGCACCACAGGGGCACTTCGCCGAGGATGTCGGCGCTTTGGACTACGCATTGGATGTCGGGGTTCATGGCTGACGGGAACGGGTTGGAAATCGGGGCTACTTGTAGCGGGTGGCGGCCAGCGTGGCCAGGTCGACGCCGCGCGCGATGTCGGCCTTCTGGCGCGCATCGCCGGCGTGCACGCGCTCGGCGGCTTCCAGCACGGCCAGCGCGTGGGCATGGGGCACAAAGACCACGCCGGCGTCGTCGGCCACGACCAGGTCGCCGGCCTGCACCGGCATCCGCGCGATATGGACCGTGCCGTTGATCTCGGCCGTGCGCAGCCGCCACTTGCCGGTGATGGGCGTGGGGCCGCGCGACCAGATCGGGAAGCCCAGTGCGCGCGAAGCGTCGGGATCGCGGTGGCCGCCGTCGACGATGGCGCCGGCGCAGCCGCTGCGGCTGGCGACGGCGGCGGACTGGCCGCCCAGGTTCGACACGCCGTGCAACCCTTCGATGACCACCACGTCGCCCGGCTCGGCCAGGTTGTAGGCTTCGTGCTCGCCCATCATGCCCTTGCCGCTGGCGGCGGCCGCGGCGACGCTGTCGGCGCGCGGCACGTTGCGCACCGTGACGGCCTGGCCGACCAGGCGCCGGCCGGGCAGCGTGGGCGCCAGCTCCGACGCCGGCACCGCGCCTTGCAGCCCGAGCTGGTCCAGCGCATCGGAGACGGCGCCGCTCAGGTCTTCCAGCGCGGCGTAGCGCCGCAGCAGGCCGGGGTCCAGGCGCGGCAGGGACAGCAGGCGTATGGCGTCGGGCGGCACGCGGCCGGTGAGGGGTTTGCTGGGCATGGGCATCCGGGAAGGGAAGCGCGCCGAAGCGCGGGGTGGCATGCGGGCGGGAGGGCAGGCTGGGCTCTCCTTTTTTTCATGCTATCCCGGATACTGTGATATTGAACAAAATTTTAAATAGTAGGATTGTGATTATTTAATGATCAATCCGGCTACACTGGCACTTGCTCCCGACCCAGCCAGGAATCCGTCCCGCCATGTCTTCCAGCCTTGCCCGCGCCTTCGATGTCCTGGACCTCTTCACGCTGGAAACGCCCAGGCTGACCAGCGAGGAAGTCAGCGCGCGGCTGGGCTATTCGCGCTCGATGGCCTATCGCTACCTGAAGGAATTGTGCGACGCCGGCCTGCTGGTGCCGCAGTCCGGCGGCCAGTACGGGCTGGGGCCGCGCATCATCGAGCTGGAGCGCCTGGTGGCGCTGACCGATCCGCTCTACCTGGCCGGCCGCGCCGTGCTGAAAGGGCGGTCGCGCGAAGACAGCGCCTATCTGCTGCAGAACCTGTACGAGGACAAGGTGCTGTGCATCTACAAGGAAGGCCCGGACGTGCTGGAGCATGCCGGGCGGCGCACGGTGATCCTGCGCGCGCGCGGCCAGCCGTTTCCGTTGTTCCAGGGGTCGGGCTCGCTGGCGCTGCTGGCCTTCCTGCCGCATCACCGGATCCGCCAGGCCTATCTGCGCAGCGCGCAGGCCATTGCCGCGGCCGGGCTGGGCGAGGACTGGGCCGCCTTCCGGCGCGCGCTGGCGGCGATCCGCAAGGCCGGCTATGCCATCAGCCACGAGCAGATCGCGCCGGGGCTGGGCGGCGTGGCCGTGCCCATCCTGTTGCCTGACGACGGCGCGCTGGTGGGCAGCCTGGCCTGGAGCTTTCCGATCGAGCGCATGGATCCGGACGCCGAGGCGCGCTGGGCGCGCGAGCTGGCGCGGGTGGCGGCCGAGATCGCGCGCGAGTATGTGGCGCAGGCGGGCCGGCCCGCGCACTAGCGGCCTTCGCGGGCCGTGCAGATCTGGTGCAGGCAGGCGCGCAGCCAGCGGTGCGCCGGGTCGGCGTCCATGCGCGGATGCCACAGCATGGATACCGTGAACGCCGGCAGTTCCAGCGGCAGCGAGAAACGCCGCATGTCCGCGAGCAGCGCGGCGCAGAATTTCTCCGGCACGGTGGCGATCAGATCGCTGTCGCGGGCCAGCGCCAGCGCCTCGGCGTAGCCGCCGACGTAGGCAGCGATGCGGCGGCTCAGGCCTTGCGCCGCCAGCGCCTCGTCCACCGGCCCGCGTTCGAGTCCGCGGCGCGTGGCCATGACGTGCGCGCCCGAGGCGTAGCGGGCGGCGCTGACCTTGCCGCGCGCCAGCGCATGCCCGGCGCGCACCACGCCGACATGGCGGTCGCGGAACAGCGCGCGCGTGTACAGCTCCGGGCCGGCGGTGTCGCCGACCACGCCGATGTCCAGGTCGATCTCGCCGTCGCGCAGCGGATCGCTGAGCTTGTCCGTCTTGGGTACGAAGCGCAGCCGCGCATCCGGCGCTTCCTCGGCCAGCCGGGCCAGCAGGCGCGCGCCGAAGGCTTCGACGAAACCGTTCTGGGCGCGCAGCGTGAACACGCGCTCCAGCCGCGCCAAGTCGGGCAGCTCGGCCGGACGCAGCACCGCTTCGGCGTCGCGCACCAGCTGGCCGACCTGCGCGCGCAGCGCCAGCGCGCGCGGCGTGGGCACCAGGCCGCGGCCGGCGCGCACCAGCAGGGGATCGCCGGTGGTTTCGCGCAGCCGCGCCAGCGCGCGGCTCATGGCCGAGGGGCTCAGGCGCAGGCGCCGGGCGGCGCGCACCACGCTGCCTTCGGCCAGCAGCACGTCCAGCGTGATCAGCAGATTGAAGTCGGGGGAGGACATGCGGCGACCATATCACGGGGCGTCTAACAGGTGGCGTCCAGTGCACGAATAAAGTGCAAATGCTGCGTCTTCCGCCAGCATTGCCGCGCTCCTATCCTGACGGTCGATCCGTGCCCGCCGTCGCGGCGGCGCGCCTTTTCTTCCCACCGCAGGACAGACCGTGAAGCTTGCTCCATTGACACCAGATCCATCGACGCCGGCCGCTGGCGCCGCCGCCGCCGCGCTTGATTCCGATCCGCCGCGCGCGCCCGCGCCGCAAGCCGCGCCGGCCAGGCGCGCGCCGCCGGCGGCCGCCTTCGCCGGCCTGGCGCTGTCCTCGCT
>NZ_JCBANG010000076.1:0-33281 GCF_059760905.1 Achromobacter sp. 1011811831 | reverse complement strand
CCGCGATTCAACGCGGCGCGCGTTTTTTCTTGCGGTGGCCGGGTCTTGCGCGAGGTTCGGGCGGCGCGTCGCAAGTGCGAGCAGGGGCGCCGGCGCAAGGCGATTTCGGTTGGGACGAATCCTAGGGGCAGGCTCCTGCCCGCCGCTTTTCACGTCCCTATTTTCTGCCCGCGGCGCGGACTCAAAGGACTGTCGCGGGCAGCTTACAACCGGCCGAAAGTTCATTTGCTCGCCTAAAAAGAATCAAGCTATACTCTGCGGGTTTGACGCTTGCGGGATAAGAACACAAGGTTGTTCGCCGCTAGTTCTGACAGGGGCAGAAAAGCAGTTGCAGGGCAACGTGTTGGGTGAAAAAGCGGGTGTTTCCCGGTGTCGATGAAAATTTGGCGCAAGAGGATACGGCCTGAAAAGCCCGGCAATCCAGACGAAATCCACGGGGAATACCCCATGAATCCTGAAAGGGGTGTCGTCCGATGTTGCCTGAAAGCGGGAAAAGTCTGATGCAGCGGGGTTCCATGCAGCTAGAAGCACAACATGCGCAGCAAGTAATTGCCGGGCAGGGTGCAGGGCAGGATGCCATGCAGGGAACGCCGGAGCAGGGCCAGGCGGATCGCGTGCTGATACTCAGCGACGCGGACCGTGCGGCACTGAATGCACAGGCAAGCCGCGGCCTTCTGTTGGCATTGGCGGCGCAGGGCGCCTTGGGGCTCGCAGCAGCAGTAATCGCGGGAGTTGTCGGAGGGGCGGCGGCAGGTTGGTCGGCGCTGGCGGGGGCAGGAGCGTATTTCATACCCAATGCGTTGTTCGCATTGCGCCTGGCTTTCAGCGTACGGTCCGGACGGGCCAGTCCCTTTACCTTTCTCTTTGGCGAGTTGATCAAGCTGTTCGCAACGGCATTGCTGTTGTGGCTGCTGTCGCGTGTGGCGCAAGGCTGGCTGGTCTGGCCCGCGGCGCTGCTGGGCCTGATCCTCACCTTGAAGGGATATCTCCTGCTATTGATGTTCCGCAAGTTGTCATAGATGCCGGCAAGTCCGCGGCAAACGAAATCGTGGAATCGTCCGATCCGCAAGGGCCGGGCATACAGCAAATAGGGTAGGAATCAAATGGCTGCTGCCAGCGACGTGTCGCCTCAGTCCGCGTATATTCAGCACCACCTGGTGCATCTGAATAACACCGGCGAGAAACAGAGCGCTATTGCTCAGTTCGACGTCATCAATTACGACTCGCTGTTCTGGTCGGCCCTGACCGGCCTGATCGTCATTTTCTTCCTCTGGCGCGCCGCGCGCCGCGCCACCAACGGCGTTCCGGGCCGCCTGCAGGCCTTCGTGGAAATGGTCGTGGACATGGTCGACGACCAGGCCAAGGGCATCGTCCACAACGCCAAGAGCCGCCTGTTCGTGGCCCCGCTGGCCCTGACCGTGTTCCTCTGGATCATCCTGATGAACGCGCTCGACCTGCTGCCGGTCGACCTGCTGCCCTCCATCTGGCGCTGGACCGGCCTGGGCGCCGAGCACGGTGACCCGCTCTACTACCACCGCATTCTCCCGACCGCCGACCTGAACGTGCCGATGGGCATGTCGCTGGGCGTGCTGCTGCTGATGTTCTACTACGGCATCAAGATCAAGCACCCGGGCGGCTTCGTCAAGGAACTGTTCACCGCGCCGTTCCATGCCCATGGCATCGCGGCCGTGGTGCTGGCTCCCTTCAACCTGCTGCTGAACCTGATCGAATACGCCGCCAAGTCCGTCTCGCTGGGCATGCGGTTGTTCGGCAACATGTTCGCCGGCGAACTGGTCTTCATGCTGATCGCCCTGCTGGGCGGCGCCTGGACCGGCTTCAACGGCACCAGCATCGGACTGGGCATCGGCCAGGTCCTGGCCGGCTCGGTGTGGGCGATCTTCCACATCCTGATCGTTCTGCTGCAGGCCTTCATCTTCATGATGCTGACGCTGGTGTACCTCGGCCAGGCTCACGAAGGCCACTGACCCCCGGATTTCCCGCGGCGGCCAACCGGCCGACGCGGGATGGCAAGATCATCTTGCATTGAGCAGTACCCTTATTCCTTAATTTTTGACTTCAGATTTCTAACCAAGGAGTTGTCATGACCAACGTCGCTTTCGTTGCCCTCGCTTGCGGTCTTATCATCGGTCTGGGCGCCATCGGCGCTTGCATCGGCATCGCACTGATGGGCGGCAAGTATCTGGAAGCCTCGGCTCGTCAGCCTGAACTGATGAACGCTCTGCAAACCAAGATGTTCCTGCTGGCTGGCCTGATCGACGCGGCGTTCCTGATCGGCGTGGGTATCGCCATGCTGTTCGCCTTCGCCAACCCGTTCGTCGGCTAAGGCACTGCCCGCCGGCGAAACAGGCGGGTCATGACGCTGTCGGCGATGCGGCCTGAGGCCCATCGCCGATCAGCAAAGTATCGAGCGCTCCGTGATTGCCCTCTCTTCAGGCGCGACCGGAGCCGAATGGTGTTAAAGGAACGACCGTGAATCTGAACGCGACGATCATTTTCCAGATGCTCGTGTTCTTCGTTCTGGGCTGGTTCACGATGAAATTCGTGTGGCCTCCTCTGACGAAGGCGATGGACGAGCGCCGCCAAAAAATCGCCGACGGCCTGGCCGCGGCCGATAAGGGCAAGGCCGATTTGGCCCAGGCCCAGGCGCGTATCAGCCTGATCGAGGCTTCTGCCAAGTCCGAAAACCACGCCCGTATCGTCGAGGCCGAGAAGCAAGCCGCCTCGCTGATCGACCAGGCCCGCCGCGAAGCGGAGTCCGAGCGTGCCCGTATCGTGGCGCAAGCCGCGCAGGATGCCGCGCAGGAAGTCCAGCGCGCCCGTGATGCGCTGCGCGACGACGTCGCGGCGCTGGCTGTCAAGGGTGCTGAACAGATCCTCAAGCGCGAGGTTGACGCCCGCGCCCACGCCGAGCTGCTGAACCAGCTCCGCGCGCAGCTTTAATCCGGGACCGTCATGGCTGAACTTTCCACTGTTGCCCGGCCGTACGCCGAGGCGCTGTTCGCCGCGGCGCGTGACGACAAGGCCGGCTTGCCGGCCTGGGCCGACCTGGTCGGCCAGCTGTCGCAAGTCGCCGCCAACCCCGACGTGCGCGAGGCGATGGCCGACCCGCGTCTGGGTGACAAGCAGCGCGTCGAGCTGTTCTCCGGCCTGATCAAGGCCGAGCTGCCGCAGGCCGCCCGCAATTTCATCGAGCTGCTGGTCCAGAATGACCGGCTGCTGCTGCTGCCCGTCATCGCTTCGCAATTCGAAGCGCTGCGGAATCGTCACGACGGCACGGCGCAGGCGGAAATCACCAGCGCGTTCGAACTCAGCGAAGCCCAGGTCAAAGAACTGGTTGCCGCGCTCGAGCAGAAATTCGGCCTCAAGCTCAAGCCCAGCGTCACCGTCGATCAGTCGTTGATCGGCGGCGTGCGCGTGGCTGTCGGAGACCAGGTGCTCGATACTTCCGTACAAGCCCAATTGGCCCGCATGCGCGACCAGCTCGCCGCTTAAGGCGCACTTACAGGATTCCAGGAGTCTATATGCAACTCAATCCCTCCGAGATCAGCGAACTGCTCAAGAGCCGCATCGAGGGCCTGGGCGCTTCGGCTGATGTCCGTACTCAGGGCACCGTCGTGTCCGTGACCGACGGTATTACCCGCATCCACGGCCTGTCGGACGTGATGCAGGGCGAAATGCTCGAATTCCCCAACAACGTCTACGGCCTCGCGCTGAACCTCGAGCGCGACTCCGTCGGCGCCGTGATTCTGGGCGACTACACCGGCGTGTCCGAAGGCGACCAGGTCAAGACGACCGGCCGCATTCTGGAAGTGCCGGTCGGCCCCGAACTGCGCGGCCGCGTGGTCAACACGCTGGGCGAGCCGATCGACGGCAAGGGCCCGGTCAACGCCAAGGCCACCGACATCATCGAAAAAGTGGCGCCCGGCGTTATCGCCCGCCGCTCGGTGTCGCAACCGCTGCAGACCGGCATCAAGGCTATCGACTCGATGGTCCCGATCGGCCGCGGCCAGCGCGAACTGATCATCGGCGACCGCCAGACCGGCAAGACCGCCGTGGCCGTCGACACCATCATCAGCCAGAAGGGCAAGGGCGTCACCTGCGTGTACGTCGCCATCGGCCAGAAGGCTTCGACGATCAACAACGTGGTGCGCAAGCTCGAAGAGCACGGCGCGCTGGAATACACCATCGTCGTGGCCGCCTCGGCTTCCGACTCGGCCGCCATGCAGTACCTGGCCGCCTACGCCGGCTGCACGATGGGCGAATACTTCCGTGATCGCGGCGAAGACGCCCTGATCGTCTATGACGATCTGACCAAGCAAGCCTGGGCCTACCGCCAGGTCTCGCTGCTGCTGCGCCGTCCGCCGGGCCGCGAAGCCTACCCGGGCGACGTGTTCTACCTGCACTCGCGCCTGCTCGAGCGTGCCGCTCGCGTCAACGAAGAGTACGTCGAGAAGTTCACCGGTGGTGCCGTCAAGGGCAAGACCGGCTCGCTGACCGCGCTGCCGATCATCGAAACCCAGGCGGGCGACGTGTCGGCCTTCGTTCCGACCAACGTGATCTCGATCACGGACGGCCAGATCTTCCTGGAAACCGACCTGTTCAACGCGGGTGTGCGTCCCGCCATCAACGCCGGTATCTCGGTGTCCCGCGTCGGCGGCGCCGCCCAGACCAAGGTCGTCAAGAAGCTGTCCGGCGGTATCCGTACCGACCTGGCCCAGTACCGTGAGCTGGCCGCCTTCGCGCAGTTCGCCTCCGACCTGGACGACGCCACCCGTCGCCAGCTCGAGCGCGGCAAGCGCGTGGTGGAACTGCTCAAGCAGCCGCAATACCAGCCGCTGCAGGTGTGGGAACTGGCCGTCACGCTGTACACGGTCAACAACGGCTACCTGGACGACGTGGACGTTTCGCAAGTGCTGGCGTTCGAGAAGTCGCTGAAGGATCAGCTCAAGGCCAAGCACGCGGCCATGATCCAGCGCGTCGAAGACACCAAGGAACTGTCCAAGGATGACGAAGGCGAATTGGCCGCCGCCATCCTGGAATTCAAGAAGCACGGTGCTTTTTAAGAAAGTGATGGGTTAGGCGTCCGCAGCGCCTCGCCCGTCCATCACGGATGGATGAGGCGCGAGCGGAACCCATCGGCCAGTCTTCACAGGAAAGCGCAATGCCCGGAATTAAGGAAATCCGAACCAAGATCAAGAGCGTGCAAAACACGCGCAAGATCACCAAGGCGATGGAAATGGTCGCCGCATCCAAGATGCGCAAGGCGCAGGAACGGATGCGCGCCGGCCGTCCGTACGCCAACAAGGTGCGCGAGATCGCCGCGCACCTGATGCAGGCCAACCCCGAGTACAGCCACCCCTACCTGGTCGAACGCGAAGTGAAGGCCGTCGGCGTGGTCATGGTGACGACCGACAAGGGTTTGTGCGGCGGTCTGAACACCAACATCACCCGCGTGGTGCTGTCCAAGCTGAAAGAGTTCGAGAAGGACGGCATCGCCGTGCAGGCGACCGCTTTCGGCAACAAGGGCCTGGGCGTGCTGACGCGTATCGGCGCCAAGCTGGTTTCGAACGACGTCCAACTGGGCGACAAGCCGCAGCTCGACCGCCTGCTGGGCGCGATCAAGGTGCAGCTGGACGCTTACCTGGAAGGCCGCATCGACGCGCTGTACGTGGCGTCGACCCGCTTCGTCAACACGATGAAGCAGGAGCCGCTGTTCCTGCGCCTGCTGCCCCTGGCCAGTGGCTTGGAAGATCCGTACCAGACCGGCGCGGAAAGCCTGTCCAAGACCTCGGAAGTGAAGTCGGATTACAGCTGGGATTACATCTACGAGCCGGACGCCCGTAGCGTGATCGACGACCTGCTGCAGCGTTACGTCGAGGGCCTGCTGTACCAAGCCGTGGCCGAGAACATGGCTTCGGAGCAATCGGCCCGGATGGTCGCCATGAAGGCGGCATCGGACAACGCCAAGAAGGTCATCGGCGATCTGCAGCTGGTCTACAACAAGACCCGCCAGGCCGCGATCACCAAAGAAATTTCGGAAATCGTAGGGGGCGCCGCCGCCGTCTAAGGCGCGGCTTCCCGTCTCAAAAGCTATCAAGCAAGGAATCGACATGAGCAACGGAACCATCGTTCAGTGCATCGGCGCCGTGGTGGATATTCAGTTCCCCCGCGATCACATGCCCAAGATTTATGAAGCGCTCACCCTGGCCGACGAGGGTTCCTCGTTCGCCGAGAAGGGCCTGACGTTCGAAGTCCAGCAGCAGCTGGGCGACGGCGTGGTGCGTACCATCGCCCTGGGCTCCAGCGACGGCCTGCGCCGTGGCATGAAGGTCGCCGGCACCGGCGCCCCGATCTCGGTGCCCGTCGGCACCGGCACCCTGGGCCGCATCATGGACGTGCTGGGCCGTCCGATCGACGAAGCCGGTGAAATCAAGCACGAAGAAAAGCGCGCCATTCACCAGGACGCTCCCCGTTTCGACGAGCTGTCGCCGTCGGTCGAGCTGCTGGAAACCGGCATCAAGGTTATTGACCTGGTGTGCCCGTTCGCCAAGGGCGGCAAGGTCGGCCTGTTCGGCGGCGCCGGCGTGGGCAAGACCGTCAACATGATGGAACTGATCAACAACATCGCCAAGCAGCACAGCGGCTTGTCGGTGTTCGCCGGCGTGGGCGAGCGTACCCGTGAAGGCAACGACTTCTACCATGAAATGGAAGAGTCGAACGTTCTGGACAAGGTCGCCATGGTGTTCGGTCAGATGAACGAACCCCCGGGCAACCGTCTGCGCGTGGCGCTGACCGGCCTGACCATGGCCGAGAAGTTCCGCGACGAAGGCCGCGACATCCTGTTCTTCGTGGACAACATCTACCGCTACACGCTGGCCGGCACGGAAGTGTCCGCTCTGCTGGGCCGTATGCCGTCCGCCGTGGGCTACCAGCCGACGCTGGCCGAGGAAATGGGCAAGCTGCAAGAGCGCATCACGTCCACCAAGACCGGCTCGATCACCTCGATCCAGGCCGTGTACGTGCCCGCTGACGACTTGACCGACCCGTCGCCCGCCACCACCTTCCAGCACTTGGACTCGACCGTCGTGCTGTCGCGTGACATCGCCGCGCTGGGTATCTACCCCGCCGTGGATCCGCTGGATTCGTCCAGCCGCCAGCTCGACCCGCAGGTCGTCGGCGAAGAGCACTACGCCGTGGCCCGTGGCGTGCAGCAGACGCTGCAGCGCTACAAGGAACTGCGCGACATCATCGCGATTCTGGGCATGGATGAACTGTCGCCGGAAGACAAGCAGGCCGTGGCCCGCGCGCGCAAGATCCAGCGCTTCCTGTCGCAGCCGTTCCACGTGGCCGAAGTGTTCACCGGCTCGCCCGGCAAGTACGTGCCGCTGGCCGAGACCATCCGCGGCTTCAAGATGATCGTGAACGGCGAGTGCGACGCGCTGCCCGAGCAGGCTTTCTACATGGTCGGTTCGATCGACGAGGCCTTCGAGAAGGCCAAGAAACTGCAATAAGGAACCGATATGGCTACCCTGCATGTGGATGTCGTCAGCGCAGAGGAAGCGATCTTCTCCGGTGAGGCGAAGTTCGTGGTGCTGCCTGGCGAAGCGGGTGAACTGGGCATCCTGCCTGGCCACACCCCGCTGATTTCGCGCATACGCCCCGGGACGGTCAAGATCGTTCGTGCCGACCAGGGCGAGGAAAACATCTTCGTCGCCGGCGGCATCCTGGAAGTGCAGCCCGGCAGCGTCACGGTCCTGGCCGACACGGCCATCCGTGCCGCCGACCTGGACGAGGCCCGTGCCCTGGAAGCGCGCCAGCGCGCCGAAGAGGCGCTGCGCAACGCCAAGGACAAGGCCGACATCGCCGTGGTCGAAGCCGAGCTCGCGATGCTGGCGGCGCAAGCCGTGGCCGCGCGCAAGCTGCGCCAAGGCGGCCGCTCGCACTGAGCGGACGGGCGATCGGGGCTTGCCCCGGATCCGGAAAGAAGCGGCCTCTGGCCGCTTTTTTCTTGCCTGCGCGCCTTGCCTGCGCATCCGCGCCTGTTCCCACCTTGCGTTCACTACGAATAGCCCTGCGCGATCCGCAACATTAGCCTTCAGTTTTTGGCGGCGCCGCCGGTATGTCGGCGACGCGCGGAAACAGGAGAAGCAGGTGCGTGAAATGCTGGATTGCGGGGTACTGCTGCCGCCTGGCCACGATGCGGCCATGCGCGACTGGATCGAGCGGCATCAGCCGCAAGTGGCGCGCGTGCGCTTTCATCCCTTGCTGCTCGCGAGCGCCGGCGAGGCCGCCGAACCGCAGGCGCTGGCGGCCATGGCCGTGACGCTCAAGCGCTACGATGCCTGCCTGATGCCGGTCGAGCCCGCCACGCTGGCCTGGACCCGCATCGCCTTGCAGCAGGCGCGGCCGGCCCTGGCCACTCCCATCCTGGTGCTGGTCGACGGCATGAAGGCTTCGGCCATCGAGGACCTGCTGGCGCTGGGCGCGGCCGATTTCATTTCCGAACCCGTCTGCCTGGAAGGGCTGCGCGTGCGGTTGCGTCGCCAGCTGCTGGTGGCCGCCTGGGGGCTGGCGACGGCCTCGCTCGAAGAGCCCGCCTTGCGCTATGCGGCCCAGGGCAAGGCGGCGTCCCCGTCCCCGTCGCCTTGCCGTCAGCATCCGCGTCCAGGCGCGACGCCAGCTCCCGGGCGGGTTTGCATGGCGGACCCGGAAGCCGGAGGCCTGCCATCCGGCGCCATGCGTCCGCGCGTGGCGCCGGCCCTGTTTGACCAGGCGCTGGCGAGCTTGCGGCTGCTGCCTCGCTGGCAGGACGGCGGCGAGCCGTTCGCGCGGGCAAAGGCGCGGGTAGTGGGCGAGTTCGAGCGCGAATACCTGCGCCGCGCGCTCTCCCATCACGGCGGCAACGTGGCGCAGGCCGCCAGGGCGTCCAGCAAGCACCGTCGTGCATTCTGGGCGCTGATGCGCAAGCACGGCATAGAAGCCGCGCCGTATCGCATCGCGGCGGTCCGGCGCGGCCAGGAAATGCCGCCGGACTGAGCGCTGCCCGGACCGAGCGCCAGCAGCCGGCGGATGGCTGCGGCCATTTCCGCCGCTTGCGTCCGGACAAGCCCGCTTTGGGCCTTGGGCCGCGTTCGGTCAGCCAGGGGAAGTAAACTCACGGCTTCCGATCAAAGAGGATAGCCGTGTCTGCTTCCGCCCTGAAGAACGATGTGTTCTTGCGCTCGCTCTTGCGCGAGCCCGTGCCCTACACCCCGATCTGGCTGATGCGCCAGGCGGGCCGCTACCTGCCCGAGTACAACGAGACGCGCGCCCGGGCGGGTTCGTTCATGGGCCTGGCTCAGAATCCCGACTACGCCGCGGAAGTCACCTTGCAGCCGCTGGCCCGCTACGACCTGGACGCGGCCATCCTGTTTTCCGACATCCTCACCGTGCCGCACGCCATGGGCCTGGGGCTGGACTTCGCCGCCGGCGAAGGGCCGCGTTTCGCGCATCCGGTGCGCACCGAGGAAGACGTGCGCCGCCTGGCCGTGCCCGACATGGACAAGCTGCGCTACGTGTTCGACGCCGTGAGCGTCATCCGCCGCGAACTCGACGGCAAGGTGCCGCTGATCGGCTTTGCCGGCAGCCCCTGGACCATCGCCTGCTACATGGTCGAAGGGCAGGGCAGCGACGACTACCGCCTGATCAAGACGATGCTGTACGCGCGGCCCGACCTGCTGCACCACATCCTGGAAATCAACGCCCAGGCCACGCTGCAATACCTGAATGCGCAGATCGACGCGGGCGCCCAGGCCGTCATGCTGTTCGACAGCTGGGGTGGCGTGCTGGCCGACGGCCTGTTCCAGCAGTTTTCGCTGGCGTATACCCGCAAGGTGGTCGCGGGCCTGAAGCGCGAGAACGAAGGTCGCCGCGTGCCGGTCATCGTGTTCACCAAGGGCGGCGGACAGTGGCTGGAAGAGATCGCCGCCTGCGGCTGCGACGCGGTCGGCCTGGACTGGACCGTGGACCTGGCGGCGGCGCGTCGCCGCACCGGCGACTCGGTGGCGTTCCAGGGCAACCTGGATCCCATGGCGCTGTTTGGCGGCGCCGACGCCATCCGGACCGAGGCGCGCCGGGTGCTGGACGCGTTCGGCCCGGTCGGCAAGGGGGGCCATGTGTTCAATCTGGGGCATGGCATTTCACGCTTCACGCCTCCTGAAGCCGTAGCCGAATTGGTCGATGAAGTCCACCGGCATAGCCGTTCGTTGCGGGGATAAGTGAGTGAACGCTTCGTGCCTAAGGGCCGAAGCTTGAGGGCCCCGGCGCACAGTTGTGCACAGCAAGAAAGCGCTCGGGGAAAACCCTTTATAAGCTGGTTTACAATCTCGAAAGCCTTCATAAGTCATTGTTAATAATGACAAAAACATGATTTTCAGCAGGATTGCAAGAGTTGATGCAATCTTGCCTTATTCCAAAGTGTGATGTTGCTCTTGCCTTTTCCCCAAAGTTATCCACAGGCAGGGGGCAAGCCGGCCCGGCGACCCTTGGGGGAATCGGCGGGATCCGGCGTATTGCCGGACGGCTCAGCCTTTCGGCCAGGAAACTGTCTTCCATTGATCCGTCCCCGTGAACATGCCTGATACCGACGCCGTCCAGAATCCCGCCGCCGTCTGCTGGGTGCGGGTGGCGCTGGACGTGCCCCTGCCTGGCCCGTTCGACTACCGCAGCGATGCGCCGGTGGAGGCGGGGCTGCGCGTGATCGTGCCGTTCGGACGCCGCAAGATGATCGGCGTGGTCGTGGACAATCCGGCCGAGCCGTCTTTCGACCCCAAGCAGATCAAGCCGATCGAAGAAGTGCTGCGCGACCTGCCGCCCTTCGACGGAGACTGGCTGCGCCTGGCGCGCTTCGCCGCCGAGTACTACCAGCGGCCGCTGGGCGAGGTCATGCTGCCGACCCTGCCGCCGCCCTTGCGCAAGCCGTCCGCCTATCAGGGCAAGCGCTCCGCCGGCGGGCCGGTGGCGCGGCTGGACGGTCGCAAGCGCAAGAAGGCGCGCGCGCCGGCCGAGGCCGACCAGCCGCCGGCGCTGAACGATGCGCAGCAGGCGGCGGTGGAAACGCTGGCCGCCCTGAACGGCTTCAAGCCGGTGCTGCTGTACGGCGTGACCGGCAGCGGCAAGACCGAGGTCTACCTGCGCGCCGCCGAGCGCGTGCTGGCCGCGGGCCGGCAGGTGCTGCTGATGGTCCCGGAAATCAATCTGACGCCGCAGCTCGAAGGCGCGCTGCGGGCGCGCCTGGAGGCGCAGCTGGGTCCGGACGGCCTGGCCGTGATGCACAGCGGCCTGTCCGACGGCGAGCGGCTGGACGCCTGGTCGCGCGCGCAGCGCGGCCAGGCGCGCATGCTGCTGGGCACGCGCATGGCGATATTCGCGCCGCTGTCCGAACTGGGCCTGATCATCGTCGATGAAGAACACGACGCGTCCTACAAGCAGCAGGACGGCTTGCGCTATTCGGCGCGCGATCTGGCGGTGTGGCGGGCGCATGACCTGAATGTGCCGGTGGTGCTGGGCTCGGCCACGCCCTCGCTGGAAACCTGGCAGCACGCCGAGCGCGGCCGCTACCTGCGGCTGGCGCTGCCGGGCCGCGCGCGCGCCAGCAGCCTGCCGGCGATCAAGCTGGTGGACACGCGCCGCCTGCAGATGAAGCAGGGCCTGTCGCCGCAGCTGCTGGACGCCATCGGCCAGCGGCTGGAGCGCAAGGAGCAGTCGCTCATCTTCCTGAACCGCCGAGGCTACGCGCCGGTGCTGCATTGCCAGTCCTGCGCCTGGGTCAGCAACTGTCCGCGCTGCACGGCCTTCACCGTGCTGCACCGGAGCGGCAATGGCGGCAACCGCCTGCATTGCCACCATTGCGGCTACCAGGCGACGGTGCCGCGCGCCTGCCCCGAATGTGGCGACCAGGACTTGGCGCCGATGGGGCGCGGCACGCAGCGCATCGAAGAGCATCTGGCCGAGCTGTTTCCCGAGGCGCGCATCCTGCGCATCGATGCCGACAGCACGCGCAGGAAGGGCAGCGCCGAAGCGCTGTTCGCGTCGGTGCATGCGGGCGAGGTCGACATCCTGGTGGGCACGCAGATGGTGGCCAAGGGCCACGACTTCGCGCGCCTGGGGCTGGTGGGCGTGCTCAACGCCGATTCCATGCTGTTCGCGCATGATTTCCGCGCGCCCGAACGCCTGTTCGCGCAGCTCATGCAGGTGGCTGGCCGCGCCGGCCGTCATCAGAACAATGGCGAGGTGCTGATCCAGACCGGCTATCCCGAGCAGCCCGTCTACCAGGCGCTGCTGCGGCACGACTACGCGGGCTTTGCCCGCCACGCCTTGGACGAACGCGAAAGCACCGGCCTGCCACCCTACGCCTATCAGGCGCTGCTGACCGCCGAGGCGCGCGAGCTGGCCACGGCGCAGGCCTTCCTGCAGCAGGCGCGCTCCATGCCGGAAGGCGAGTGGGCGGCGGACTTCCCGCCGCGGGACGCCATCATGCTGTACGACCCGGTGCCGCTGCGCGTGGTGCGGGTGGCGAACGTGGAGCGCGCGCAGCTGCTGGTGGAAAGCACCAGCCGGCCGGCGCTGCAGGAATTCCTGCGGGTGTGGTCGCATTACCTGCCCTATCTGGCCAACGAGGCCCGCGTGCGCTGGCAGCTGGAAGTGGATCCGCTGGAGATCTGAGGAAAATGTCCGCAAGCGAACCCATCGGCCACGGCCTGAATCCCGCGCAGAAGGAAGCGGTGCTCTACCTGGACGGCCCCTGCCTGGTGCTGGCCGGCGCCGGCAGCGGCAAGACGCGGGTGATCACGCAGAAGATCGCCTACCTGCTGCGCGAATGCGGCTACATGGGCCGCAACGTGGTGGCGCTGACCTTCACCAACAAGGCCGCGCGCGAGATGGACGAGCGCGTCAAGACGCTGGTCGACCGCAAGCTGTCCAAGGGCCTGACCATCAGCACCTTCCACTCGCTGGGCGTGAAGATGCTGCGCGAGGAAGCGCGCAATGCCGGGCTCAAGCCCACCTTCTCGATCCTGGACGCGGACGATGCCATGAGCATCATCCAGGAGCTGCTTGCCACCACCGACAAGGCGCGGCTGCGCCATGTGCAGGGCATCATCTCGTTGTGGAAGAACGCGCTGATGGAGCCGGACGATGCCGCGCAGGCCGCGCAGACGCCCGCCGAGGCGGAGGCGGCCAACGTCTACCGCAGCTACGCCGCCACGCTGGCCGCCTACCAGGCGGTGGATTTCGACGACCTGATCCGCATTCCCGCGCTGCTGCTGGCCGGCAACGAGGAAGTGCGCACGCGCTGGCAGAACCGCGTGCGCTACCTGCTGGTCGACGAGTACCAGGACACCAACGTGTGCCAGTACCGGCTGGTGCAGCTCCTGACCGGCCAGCGCGCCATGTTCACCGCCGTGGGCGACGACGACCAGGCCATCTACGCCTGGCGCGGCGCCACCATCGAGAACCTGGCCAAGCTCACCACCGACTATCCCAACATCAAGCTCATCAAGCTGGAGCAGAACTACCGCTCGGTGCAGCGCATCCTGGCGGCGGCCAACAGCGTCATCGAGCGCAATCCCAAGCTGTTCGAGAAAAAGCTGTGGTCCGACCTGGGTACGGGCGAGCCCATCATCGTGTCCGCCATGGACGGCGAGGAGCAGGAGGCCGAGTCCATCGCCATGAAGGTGTCGGCCGCGCGCTTCGAGCGCCAGGCGCAGTGGAAGGATTTCGCCGTCCTCTACCGCAGCAACCACCAGTCGCGCATTCTGGAACAGGCGCTGCGCAACCTGAAGATCCCGTACACCATCGCCGGCGGGCAGAGCTTCTTCGACAAGGCCGAGGTGCGCGACATCCTGGCCTATCTGCGGCTGCTGGCCAACGATGACGACGATCCGGCCTTCATCCGCGCGGCCACCACGCCCAAGCGCGGCATCGGCCAGGCCACCTTGCAGACGCTGGGCCAGTACGCCGCCAGCCGCGAGCTGTCGCTGCTGGCCGCCGTCCCCGAGACGGGCCTGGAAAGCCTGCTGGCGCCGCGCCAGATCGAGCCGCTGCGCACCTTCACCGAATTCATCCGCCGCATGCAGTGGCGTGCGGGCCGTGGCGCGGCCGACGGCAAGCGCGACGCGCCGGCCGAACCCGCCGGTCCGATCCTGGACGACCTGCTGCAGGCCATCCAGTACGAGCGGCACCTGTTCGAGCTGTTCGATGAGAAGCCGGCGCAAACGCGCTGGCAGAACGTGCTGGAACTGACGGGCTGGCTCAAGCGCAAGGCCGAGGAAGACAATATGTCGCTCTTCGATCTGGTGCAGCACGTGGCGCTGGTGACCATGCTGGAGCGCGGCGAGGAGGAAGAGCCCGACGCGGTGAAGATGTCGACGCTGCATGCCTCGAAGGGGCTGGAGTATCCGCATGTGTACCTGGCCGGCGTCGAGGAAGGCCTGCTGCCGCACCTGGGCAAGGACGACGAAGTCGGCGACCCGGCGCGCGCGGCCGAGAACCTGGCCACCCGCATCCAGGAAGAGCGCCGGCTGATGTACGTGGGCATCACGCGCGCGCAGCGCAGCCTGAACCTGAGCTGGTGCAAGCGCCGCCGCCGCGCCCGCGAGGATGTGGTGCGCGAGCCGTCGCGCTTCATCGAGGAAATGGGCCTGGACGATCCCGCCATCAAGGAAGACGAGGCCACGGCAGCGATGAATCCGAAGGAACGGCTGGGCATGCTCAAGGCCTTGCTGAAGAAGTAGACCCCCCCCGAAGCGCCGGGGGCGCTTCCCCCCCAGGGGGGCGCTGCTACGGACCGGCGGAGCCGGATCCGTGCAGCCTTGGTCGTTGCGGGACGAGTTGCTTGCTTGGCAGTGGGGCTTTGCTGGCGGGGTGGGCTCGCTGCGCGCTGTTGTGGGCTGGTCGCCTGTCTGCTGCTTTCCCGCTTGGGGTGTGACGGGTGGGTTTTCTGCGGCGCGGCGGGGGCGTGCAAGAAATTACATGACGCGCGGCGGCTTCGGCGTTATACCTGTGGTCTTGCCCGCCGCCATCCGCCTATTTCATTCCCGCCATGAAGGACGTCGTTCGATACCATCCCGTACCCGGCATGCCCGGCATGGTGCTGGGGCAGGCGCGGATCACCGAGTTCCAGTTCGATCGCCACTATCACGTGGACTATCACATCGGGCTGGTGACGCAGGGCGTGCAGCGGCAGAGCTTTCGCGGTCGCAGCGTGTTGCTGGGGCCGGGCGCCGTCGCGTTGATGCCGCCGGGTGAAATCCATGATGGCGCGGGCGTGTCCGACTATGGTCTTTCCCATACGCTCCAGACCTTCCGCATCGCGCCGGAGCTGATGCGCGGCTTTCTGCGCGAAGTAGTGGGCGGCGCGGGCGAGGAGCGATTCCTCGCCACGCTGATCGAGGACGCGGGATTGGCGCAGCGGCTGATGGCGCTGCATGGCGCCTGGATGTCCGACGCGTCCGTCACGCCGATGGCGCGCGATGAGGCGTCGCTGGCCGTCATGGCCGCGCTGTTCGCGCGCAGCGGCGCGGCGGTGCCGCGCGCGGTCAAGGGCGGCCTGTCGGCCGAGCACCGCCGCCGCGTGCTGGACTACTGCCAGGAGCGCCTGAGCGAGAAGATCGGCCTGCAAGACCTGGCCGCGCTGTGCGGCCTGAGCCGCTTCCAGTTCCTGCGCCGCTTCGCGCATTCCTTCGGACTGACGCCGCACGCCTGGCTGGTGCGGCTGCGGCTGGAGCGGGCCTGCGCGGCGCTGGCCGTGTCGGGCCTGAGCGTGGCGCAGGTCGCGGCAGAGGTGGGCTTCTACGACCAGAGCCATTTCAACCGCGCCTTCCGCGTGGCCTATGGCGCGCCGCCATCGGCCTACCAGCCGGGCGGCGCGGCATAGGCAGACAAGCTCACGCAGGCAATCCCCATGCAGGCGGTCTCATGCAGGCAACGTCATGCGCGCGCCACGGCGGCGCGCAGTGCCGACAGGAAGTGATCCACGTCCTGTTCGCGCGTGGCGAACGAAGTGACCAGGCGCACGATGCCCGGGCCCCAGCGGTCATGGTAGAAGCCGAAGCCCTGCGCCAGCAGGCTGTCGAGGGCGGCAGCGGGCAGGCGGCAGAACAGGATGTTGGCATCGGCGCGGCCCTGCAGCGCCACGCCGGGCAGGCCTTCCATGCCGGCCGCCAGGCGCCGCGCCATGGCATTGGCCTGGCGCGCGTTGCGCAGCCACAGATCGCCGTCCAGATAGGCCTGCATCTGCGCCGACAGCAGGCGCATCTTGGAAAACAGATGGCCGCCGCGCTTGCGGCGGAACGCCAGCGCCTTGGCCGGCGCGGGATCGAACAGCACGATGGCCTCCACGCCCAGCGCGCCATTCTTGGTGGCGCCGAAGGACAGCGCGGTCACGCCCGCCTTCCAGGTCATCTCGGCCGGGCTGCAATCCAGGCTGACCAGCGCGTTGGCGAAGCGCGCGCCGTCCATGTGCAGCGGCAGTCCCGCGTCGCGGCAGACGGCGCCGATGGCGCGCAGCTCGTCCAGCGTGTAGACGCCGCCGGTCTCGGTGGCCTGGGTGATGCTGACGCAGGACGGCTGCATCGAATGCACATCGCCCGCCTTGCGGCGCGCCTCGACGGCCAGCTGCGCGGGATCGATCTTGGCGTCGGCGCCGCCCAGCAGCGTCAGGCGCGCGCCGCCGGTGTAGAACTCGGGAGCGCCGCATTCGTCGTTGGCGATATGGCTTTGCGCATGGCACAGCACGCTGCCCCAGGGCGGCGTCAGCGCCGAGAGGCTGAGCGAATTGGCGGCGGTGCCGGTTGGCACCAGCAGCACGTCGACCTCGCGCTCGAAGATGTCGGCCAGCTGGCGGCGCACTTGCGCCGAACCCTCGTCGGCGCCGTAGGGTTGCGCCTGGCCGTGGCCGGCCGCCGCCAGCGCGGCCAGGATCTCAGGGCTGGCGCCGGCGATGTTGTCGCTGGAAAAACCCATCTGCGGGGCGTCGGGAGAGGCGGGCGTGTGCAAGGCGGGACTCCGGGGAATGATTCGGGGATAGACCCCGACTATGCCGCGCGCCGGCCCGCCGCGCTTGTAGAAAATTGCGGCCTGCTCCTACACTGGCCCGCAAGGAACGCGTATAGAAGGAGCATCCCATGTGCCGCTGGCTCGCTTATACCGGCAGTCCCCTGCAGATGGAGCGCGTGCTGTTCAAGGCGCGCCATTCCCTGATCGACCAGAGCCTGCACGCGCGGCTGGGCGCCACCACCACCAACGGCGACGGCTTCGGGCTGGGCTGGTACGCCCGCCCGGCGGCGGACGGCTCCCTGGAACCGCCGTTCCGCTACCGCAGCGTGCATCCGGCCTGGAACGACCGCAACCTGCGCGAGGCCGCGCGCGCCATTCATTCCTCGCTGTTCGTGGCGCACATCCGCGCCGCCACCGACACGCCGGCGCAGGAAACCAACTGCCATCCGTTCCGCCATGGCAACTGGCTGTTCGTGCACAACGGCCTGATCCGCGACTTTCCGCTGCTGCGGCGCGACCTGATGCTGATGATCGCGCCGGCGTATTTCGGCTCGCTCGAAGGGTCGACCGATTCCGAGCTGATGTTCCTGCTGGCGCTGAGCTTCGGCCTGGAGGAAGACCCGCTGCCGGCGCTGGCGCGCATGGTGGGGGCGGTGGAAGAGACCGGGCGCCGCCATGGCGTGGCGCAGCCCATCAACATGACGGTGTGCGCGCTGGATGGCGAGCGCATGATCGCGGTGCGCTATTCCAGCGAGCGCGAGTCGCGCACGCTGTTCCACAATACCTGCGTGCAGCACCTGCGCCAGCTGTATCCCGACGATCCGCAGATCGCGGCGCTGGACGATGACACCTTCCTGCTGCTGTCCGAACCGCTGACCGACATGGCGGATGCCTGGGAGGAAGTGCCCGAATCCACCGCGCTGATCGCCGCGCGCGGCGAGCTGCGGCATTTTCCGTTCGCGCCGATCGCACCTGGCGCCTGATGGGCGCGCCTGAGGCTTGATGTGATGGAGCGCGTCCGGCGCCAGCCGTGGCGCAGGAGCGATCCGTTGCGGCCTAGTGGCCGCTGTGCAGCGCCGGGTTGAGCGTGCCCCAGGCGGCCGTGCGCACCAGCGCCTCGACGGCGCCGGTCTGCGAGTTGCGGCGGAACAGCAGCCCGTGCTGGCCGGCCAGCGACACCGCCTTGACCACCGCGCCCTCGGGCGTGAGCACGCGCGTGCCGGCGGTGATGTAGCAGCCGGCCTCGACCACGCAGTCGTCGCCCAGCGAGATGCCGATGCCGGAATTCGCGCCCAGCAGGCAGCGCTTGCCGATCGATACCACCTGCTTGCCGCCGCCGGACATGGTGCCCATGATGGACGCGCCGCCGCCGATGTCGCTGCCATCGTCGACGATGACGCCGGCGCTGATGCGGCCCTCGACCATGGAGGCGCCCAGCGTGCCGGCGTTGAAATTGCAGAAGCCTTCATGCAGCACCGTGGTGCCGGGCGACAGGTGCGCGCCCAGCCGCACGCGGGCCGTGTCGGCGATGCGCACGCCTTGCGGCACCACGTAGTCGGTCATGCGCGGGATCTTGTCCACGCCACGGATTTCCAGCGTCTGGCCGGTGGCGCGCAGGTGCCAGCGCAGCGCGTCGATCTGGTCCACCGGGCAGGGGCCGGCCGAGGTCCAGGCCACGTTGGACAGCACGTTGAACAGGCCGTCCAGGTTGGCGTCGTGCGGGCGGATCAGGCGATGGCTGAGCAGATGCAGCCGCAGGTAGGCGTCATGCGCGTCCGCCGGCGGTTCATCCAGCGAGGCGATGGCGGTGCGCACGGCCACGATCTCAACCTTGCGGCGCGTGTCGCGCGCCAGGGCCGTCGGCACATGCTCGCCCAGCGCCGCGCGCGCTTCCTCGGGCGTCAGGTGGCGGGTGCCGCCGGCGGGCGTGTGATCGGCCAGCGAGGGGCGCGGATACCAGGTATCCAGGATGGCGCCATCGGCGGCCAGGGTGGCCAGGCCGTAGGCGACGGCGCTGACGGGGGCGGAAGGGTCGGGCATGGTGGGTCTGCGGGATGAAAACGGCATGCGCCGCGCGGGAGTCAAGGACGCATTATCGCTTCAAGCCGAGCCCAGACTTCATCGACGAGGTACGCGGGCACTGACTCTTTTCGTTTGGCCTGCCGCACGCGCCAATCCAGTGACTTCAGTTGATGGCAATGGATGTTGCCCGTCGTCGCGGTCCCCGTGCCCATCAGCGTGACCACCGTGCCATGAGTGCGTTGTTCGGTGGCCTGACCTTGTGAAATCGGACAGATCATCGCGAGTCCAAGTTGATTGAACTCCTTGTGGCTGACGACTAGTCCGTAGTGCGGACCCGTCATTTCCCTGCCGGCAGCGGGATCAAACTGTAGATGCACGATATCGCCGTGGCTGGGCACGTATGTCATCAGTTGCGCTCCCGTCCGACAGCGGGCATGTCGTCCCAGCCGTCGGCTCGGGGCAGCCCATCCGGCATTTCAGCCAGGAGGTCGGTGAGCGCATAGCGCGGACGCGCTGGCGGTTCGATAGTGAGCCGCCGGCCGGACATGTGGAGTTCGACCTGGGAGCCTTCACGCAGCCCGTTCTGGTCGATGTATGCCTTGGGGATGGTCATCACGAGCGAACCTCCTGCCTTGCGTAGAGTTTGACGCATGGAAGTCTCCCATATTGATGAGGGATGCGGAGCCTGAGTGCGCCATTTATAGCACTATTTATCCTACAAAAATAGGATGTCGATGGCGCAAAATGATCGTGCCCGACGCATCTGTCAGAGCTCGCCCAGGCCCGATGCCGCGGATCCGGCTCCGCTGGTCCGCCAGCATGCCCGCTTGAGGGGAGCGCCCTGGGGGAAGTGCGTAGCGCTTCGGGGGGCCTTCTACTCCAATTCCTTCAACAGCAATTCCCAGAACTTCAGCCGCTGCTCCAGCGTCGACACCAGGATGTACTCATGCAGCGTGTGCGCGCCGTCGCCGTCCGCGCCCAGGCCGTCCAGCGTGGGCACGCCCATGGCCGAGGTGAAGTTGGCGTCGCTGCCGCCGCCGGTCATGGGCGCGTCTTCCAGCAGGAAGCCGGCGCGCTCGGCGTAGCCCTGGACCAGCGCCAGCAGGGCGGCGGCGGCCTCGGTCTTGACCATGGGCGGGCGGTTCAGCTCGACGTCGATGTCCAGCTCCACGTCCGGACCCACGGCGCACAGCTCGCGCATGCGGCGCAGCACGTCCTCGGCCGCGCCCATGTCGGGCACGCGGAAGTCCACCACGCAGCGGCAGTGCGCCGGCACGGTGTTGGTGACGGTGCCGCCGGCGATGGTGCCCACGCTCACGGTGATGCCGCGCTCGTAGTCGGTCATGGCTTCCAGCGCCAGCACCTGGTGCGCCATTTCGCGGATGGCGCTGCGACCCTTGTCGTGGTTCATGCCAGCGTGCGCCGGACGGCCCTTGACGTTCAGGTTCAGCATGCCGGTGCCCTTGCGCGCGGTCACGCACTTGCCGCCGTTGGCGCGCGCCGGCTCGCACACCAGCGCGTACTTGGCGTTGGCGGCGTAGCGCTCGATGTGGGCGCGCGACGCATGGCTGCCGGTCTCTTCGTCCGGCACCACCAGGAAGTCCACGGGCAGGCGCGTGTCGCCGGGGCGGGCCACGGTGGCCAGCGCCGACAGGGCCAGGTAGATGCCGGCCTTCATGTCGTAGCTGCCCGGGCCGTACAGGCGGTCGCCCTCGACGCGCACCGGGTTGTCCTTGAGCGTGCCCACCGGATGCACGGTGTCCATGTGGGCCAGGATCAGGATGCCGGGACGGTCGTCGCCGTCGGCGCGGTTGGTGGCGTACAGCAGCGGTCCGGTGTCCGGGCCGATGGCGGACAGTTCCACCTTCAGGCCGGCGGCCTCGGCCTGGCCGGCGATGATGCGGGCCATGGCGGCGATGCCGTCGGGATAGTTGGAGGGCGATTCGCAAAGCAGCCAGGACTGGATGCCGGAGACGAGCTGTTCGGTGCTGAGGGTCGAGGACATGGCGGTATCGGGTATCGGCTAGGCGGAAGGGAAACGATCAGGCGACCTGCTGGCCGGCCAGGCGGGCCAGCTCGGCGTCGTCGGGCATGCGGCCGTCGAACCAGAGGCTGGCGCAGACGGCCGACATGGCGCGGCCGTCGTGGCCGATGCCGGGCACCACCTGCAGCGTCCAGTTGAACGGCACGCCGCGGCGCTCGGCTTCCTTGCGGCCGGCCTCGAAGTAGTTCTGCGCGCGCGCAAAACGGTGCGGGCCCTGGCGCATGGCGGCGGGTTCCGAGGGCAGGTTGGGATCGTCGGTGGCGATGTCCTGGTCGCCGGCCAGGATGGTCATGGGATAGGCCAGCAGCTTGACCAGGTGATCCTCGGTCAGGCCGACGCCGGCCATGCCTTCGGGGAAGGGGTGGTCGAAGGTCGGCAGCGTGTACCAACCGGGGTTGCCCGCGGCCACGGCCTTGAACGGCGCGTGCGACTGGCTGCTCATCAGCCGGTGCACGAACTGGCCGCCGGCGGAGTGGCCGAATAGATGGACGTTCTGGCCGTCGGTGATCTCGGCGGCGATCAGGTCGCGCACCACGCTGCCCACCAGCGCATAGGTCCAGCCGTCGATGTGGCGCGGATTGCCGCCGGCCGAGAACACGCGGCCGTTGTTGTAGCTTTCGACGCCGGGCCAGATCTCGTTGGAGAAGGTCAGCGCCACGATCAGCAGCTTGTGCTTGTCGGCGGCCGGCACCCAGAAGTCGCGGTATTCGTCGCCGTTGCGCAGCACGCCGTGCTGCACGATCACGACCGGACGGTCGGGCGTGTAGCCATAGGGGCGGTAGGTCTGCAGCTTGAACGGACGGTCGGCGTTGCGGTCGTCGTCGATGTAGGGAATGGCGTTGCGGCCGGCATGGCCCAGTTCAATGGCGATGCGGTCGACGTTGGTGAGTTCGGCAGGTTTCATGGCGACGTGTCAGGCGGTGGCTTCGTTCAGATGGCAGGCCGACCAGTGGCCCGGCGAGATTTCCTTCAGGACCGGCGCCTGCTCGCGGCAGCGCGGCATGGCGTGCGGACAGCGCGGGTTGAAGGTACAGCCCGGCGGCGGATTCAGCGGCGACGGGATTTCGCCCTTGATGGGCGTGAACTTGCGGCCGCGCCGGCCCACGTCCGGCACCTCGGCCATCAGGGCCTGGGTATAGGGGTGGTTGGCGCGCGCGAAGATCTCGGCGGCGGTCGAGATCTCGACGATCTTGCCCAGGTACATGATGGCGACGCGGTCGGAGATGTGCTTGACCACGCCCAGGTCATGACTGATGAACAGGTAGGTGAAGCCGTGCTGTTCGCGCAGATCCATGAACAGGTTGATCACCTGCGCCTGGATCGATACGTCCAGCGCGGCCACCGGCTCGTCGCAGACCAGGAACTTGGGCGCCACCATCAGCGCGCGGGCGATGCCGATGCGCTGGCGCTGGCCGCCGGAGATCTGGTGCGGGAAACGATCGCGGTATTCGCGGTCCAGGCCGACCTCGGACAGCGCCTGGTCGATGCGCGCGGGGATGTCGGCCGGCGGCGCCAGCTTGTGCACCTTCAGCGCCTCGCCCAGGATCTGGCGCAGCCGCTGGCGCGGGTTCAGCGAGGCCTGCGGATCCTGGAAGATCATCTGCACGCCCAGCGTGTAGGCCAGCTTGTCGGCGCCGCGCAGGCGGGCCGCGTCGCGGCCCTGGTACAGCAGCTCGCCCTCGGTCTGGCGATGCAGCCCGGCCACCACGCGGCCCAGCGTGGACTTGCCGCAGCCCGATTCGCCCACCAGGCCGACCACCTCGCCTCGGCGGATGGACAGGTCCACGCCGTTGACGGCGTAGACGGTGCGGCGGTCGATGGGACGGCCGGCCAGGGCCAGGATGCGCTGGGCCAGGTCGGGGCGTTGCTCGAAGCGCTTGTGGACGTTCTTCAGCTCGATGACGGGAGTATCGGCTTGGTTCATGCTTGCTCGGCCTCGCGGGCGATCGGTACGTAGCAGCGGAAGCTGCGCGGGCCTTCGGTGGTGACGGTGGGGGCTTGCTCGGTGCAGCGCGTGACCGCGCTGGGACAGCGCGGCCGGAACGCACAGCCCGAGGGGCGGCCGGACAGGCTAGGCGCCATGCCGTTGATCTGGTGCAGGCGCGCGCCGGGCTGCGTGGCGCCGGGCATCGAGTCCAGCAGGCCGCGCGTGTACGGATGGCGCGGCGCTTCCAGCACCTGTTCGACCGGGCCGCTCTCGACGATGCGGCCGGCATACATGACGGCCACGCGGTCGGCCAGTTCGGCGACCACGCCCAGGTCGTGGGTGATCCAGATCAGCGCGGTGTTGTGCTGGCGGCAGATCTCCTGCATGCGGTAGAGGATCTGGCCCTGGATGGTGACGTCCAGCGCGGTGGTGGGCTCGTCGCAGATGATCAGGTCGGGCTTGTTCAGCATGGCGATGGCGATGGCCACGCGCTGGCGCATGCCGCCGGAGAACTCGTGCGGATAGCTCTTCAGGCGTGTTTCGGGCGAGGGGATGCCCACCATCTCCAGCGCCTCGCGGCAGCGCTCGAGCGCTGCGGCGCGCGGCACGTCCGCGTGCGTCTGGATGGCTTCCATCATCTGTTCGCCGATGCGCAGCACCGGGTTCAGCGTCATCAGCGGATCCTGGAAGATCATCGCGATGCGGTCGCCGCGCAGCTGGCGCATCTGTTCTTCGCTGTACTTGCGCAGGTCCTGGCCCTTGAAGCGGACCTCGCCCTCGACCACTTCCCCGGGGGGATCGATCAGGCCCAGCAGCGAAAAGCCGGTCACGGACTTGCCCGAGCCGGACTCGCCGACCAGGCCGACGATCTCGCCGCGGCGCACGGTCAGGTCGACGCCGTCGACGGCCGGCCAGGCGCCGGCTTCGGTATGGAATGCGGTGCGCAGGCCGCGCACCTCTAGAATGGTCTCGCTCATGTCAGTCATCCATTGCGCAAACCGCCACGCAGGTATCGGGTGTCGCTCCATCGGGGTGCCGCGGAGCCGGCTTCGCCGGTCCGCCAGCACGCCCCCTCGAGGGGGAAGCGCGCAGCGCTTCGGGGGGGGGCCTCATCTTTTCGGATCCAGGCTTTCACGCAGGCGGTCGCCAACGATATTGATGGACAGGATCAGCAGCAGCAGGGCGATGCCCGGGAACAGGCTGATCCAGTAGTCGCCCGAGAGCAGGTACTGAAAGCCGTTGGAGATCAACAGGCCCAGCGACGGCTCGGTGATGGGCACGCCCACGCCCAGGAAGGACAGCGTGGCTTCCAGCGCGATCGCGGTCGCGATCTGGATGGTGGCGAACACCATGACCGGGCCCAGGCAGTTCGGCAGCAGGTGGAAGGCCATGATGCGCCAGGCCGGGAAGCCCAGGTTGGCGGCGGCCTCCACGTATTCCTTGCGCCGTTCCTGCAGCGCGCGGCCGCGCATGATGCGCGCGTAGTGGCCCCATTGCACCAGCACCAGCGCCAGGATCACCTTGTCCACGCCGCGCCCCATCACCACCAGCAGCACCAGCGCCACCAGGATGGTCGGAAAGCCCAGGATGAAGTCCACGATGCGCATCAGGATGGTGTCGACCACGCCGCCCATGTAGGCGGCCACCAGGCCAACGGCGCCGCCCACGGCGGTGGCCAGCACCACGGCGGACAGGCCCACCATCAGGCTGATGCGCAGGCCATACAGGATGGCGCTGAGCATGTCGCGGCCCTGGTCGTCGGTGCCCAGCCAGGCGATGCTGCCGTCCATCAGCGCCTGGCGCGGCGCCAGGCGGCCGTCCATGAGCGAGAGGTTGGCGAGGTCGTAGGGGTTCTGCGGCGCGAAGTAGGGCGCGAACACCACCAGGATGATCAGCACGGCCAGCGCGATGGCCGAGCCGCGCACGGTGGGCCGCGAGCGCAGTTTCTTCAGGATGGAGGCGCGCTTGGGCGTGTCCGCCAGGGGCTGGGCGGTGCGGGTGCGGCCGGGATTGGGAGATTGAGCCATGACGATTATTGAGCGGGGGTCACGAGCTGCACGCGCGGGTCGAGCGCGGCGTACAGGATGTCCACGACCAGGTTGATGACCACGAAGATCAGGGTGACCAGCATCACGTAGGCCACCACCACGGGGCGGTCCAGCTGGTAGACGCTGTCGATCAGCAGCTTGCCCATGCCGGGCCAGGCGAACACCGTCTCGGTGATGGTGGAGTACGCGATCAGCGTGCCGAATTCCATGCCGATCACGGTCACCACGGGGATCAGGATGTTGCGCAGGATGTGGCGGCGCACGATGCGGCCCGGCTTGACGCCCTTGGCGCGCGCGAACTTCACGTAGTCCTGGCTGCGCGCCTCGACCACGCCCGAGGCGGTCAGGCGCAGCACCAGCGCGATGTTGGCCAGCGCCAGGTTGATGGCCGGCATGATCAGGTGCGACCAGCCGTCGGCGGTCAGGATCGACAGCCGCACGCCCAGCACGGTGACGGTGTCGCCGCGGCCCGTGGCCGGCAGCCAGCCCAGCCACACGGCGAACAGCAGGATCAGCATCATGCCTTGCCAGAAGTTGGGCAGCGAGAAGCCCAGCACCGACGAGGCCATGATGCCGCGGCCCAGCGGCTCGTCGCGGTACAGGCCGGCGACCAGCCCCAGCGGGATGCCGATGATACAGGTCAGCCCGATGGCTACGACCACCAGTTCAAAGGTGGCCGGGATGCGCTGCACGATCAGCTCGATGGCGGGGATGCCGTGGACGAAGGACACGCCCAGGTCGCCGTGCAGCGCGCGCCACAGGAAGCCTGTGTACTGCTGCCACACGGGCAGGTCCAGCCCGAGGCGGGCGATCATGGCTTCGCGGGCGGCCTGGCTGGCCTCGGGGCTGACCAGCAGCTCGATCGGGTCGCCCACGGCATACACCGCGAAGAAGACCACGACCGAGACGGCCAGCAGTACGAACAGGCTCTGTATCAACCTGCGCAAGATGAATAGGGCCACTTGATATTTCCTTGGTGGGCTCGGGAGTTGCGGGCGCCAGGCGGGGCTACTTGGCGGGCTTGGCCGACATGGCCAGGGTGTACTGATCGGCGCGGCCTTCGTAGGTCAGGCCCTTGCGGTACGCCCAGATGCTGCTTTCGAAGTGCAGCGGGATGCTGGGCAGGTCCGCCAGCGCGATCGCCAGCGCTTCCTGCAGCAGCTTCTCGCGCGCGGCCGGGTCCACCGTGACCAGGGCGCGCTTGAAGACCTGGTCGAATGCCGGGTTGTCGTAGCCGCCGTAGTTGCTGGTGCCCAGGCCGTGTTCCTTGTCGAACGCGGAGACCCAGTATTGCAGGAAAGACGAGGCTTCGCCCGTTTCCGACGACCAGCCGCCCATGGCGAAGCTGAACTCGCGCTTGGCGCGCTTGGGGAAGTAGATCGAGCGCGTCATCGCGTCGACCGAGGCCTTGATGCCCACGCGCGACAGGTACTGCGCCACCGCCTGCGAGATCTGGGCGTCGTTGATGTAGCGGTCGTTGGTGGACGACACGGCCAGCTCGAAGCCGTTCGGGTAGCCGGCCTCGGCCAGCAGCTTCTTGGCGCCTTCGGGGTCGTACTTGAGTTCAGGCGGCTGCGGCAGCGTGCCGAACATGCCGTCGGGCAGGAACTGGTTGGCCGGGGTGGCGGCGCCGTCCATGATGCGGGCGGCGATGGCCTTGCGGTCGATGGCCATGGAAATGGCGCGTCGCACGCGCACGTCCTGCAGCGGGTTCTTGCCGTCGGCGGCCTTGACCGTGGGGCTGGGCGAGCGCGCCACGTCGAACTGGAAGTACACCACGCGCACGGACGGCGTGATCACGTAGCCGAAGCCCGGCGTTTCCGAGATGCGCTTGACGTCGCGCGCGGCGGGGTTCTCGATCAGGTCGAAGTCGCCGGCCAACAGGCCCGTCAGGCGCGGACCGGCCGACGGCGAGGGGATCAGCTTGACCTCGCCCCAGGCCGGCTTGTCGCCCCAGTAGCCTTCGTTGCGGGTCAGTTCGATGGCGCTGCCCTTCACATAGGACTTGAGCGTGTAGGGGCCGGTGCCGATGGCGGACTTGCCGCCGTTGAAGTCGGCCACGGTGGGCCAGGGGCCGGTCACGCCGCAGCCGTTCTTCAAGTCGAACGTGATAGGGCCGTGCTGCACGATGCCGCTCCACAACATGGGCATGCGGCTCATGTCGTTGGGCAGCAGCGGATAGGGCAGGCGCGTCTTGATGACCAGCGTGTCGTCGCCGCGCGCTTCGACGCTGGCGAACTTCTGCACCACGGCGGGGTGGGAGCCGCCGATGGACTGCTCGTTGTTCATCACGCGGCACAACGTGAAGATCACGTCCTGCGGGGTGAAGGGCTGGCCGTTGGAGAACTTGGCGCCCTGGCGCAGCGTGAATTCCCAGGTGGTGTCGTCCACCGCCTTCCAGGCCGTGGCCAGGCGCGGGATCAGCTTCATGGCCGCGTCCTGGCCGACCAGCGTCTCGAACACGTGCGAGACCATCGCGTCGTTGGGCGTGACCTGATGGTAGTGCGGGTCCATCGCGGTGGGTTCGGACGACAGGCCGATGCGCAGCGCGCCGGCCTGGGCCAGCGCGGCGGTGGGACAGGCGGCCAGCGCGGCGGCCAGAGCACAGGCGGCCGGGAGCAGGCGTTGGATGATCTTGGCAGGCATGTGTTTTCCCCTTGTAGGTGTTGTGGTGTGTCGCGGGCGGCGTCCTCTGGGGGGCGCCTGCCGTATTCAGGCGGCGATGGGCTGCGCCAGCCGGACCACCGTCACGCCCGGGCGCAGGTTGGCCGTGGACGGCATGATCAGCACGCAATCATCATAGGGCGTGACCACCGGCTCGCCCTCGGACCAGCCGATCAGGTCGCCGGCGCGCGGCAACGTCTCCAGCCCCTTCCAGGGCTGGGCGAAGCGGAAGTCAGCGCTCTTGGCGGCCACGGCATGCGTGACGCGCAGCGCGCGCTGCGCGCCGGCGTCCGGCGCGAACCAGGCGGCCGGCAGGTCGGCGCGGTCCACGGTGCCGGCGGCGAGCAGGAAGCGGGCCAGCTGGTCCAGCGCCACGCCGTGCGCCTCGGGCGCGCCATGGAAACCGCATTCGATCAGCAGCGAGCGGGTGCCGTTGTCGCCGGCCTCGCCGAAGCGGCCGTAGTCGCGCATGCGCACGCCGGCGGCATGGCCGGCGTCGGCGATGATGGTGGCGGGGTTGCCCAGCGCCAGCGCCAGGTCGATGTTGCGCTGTTCCATGCCGGTCAGCTGCAGCGGCACGTCGGAATTGCTCATCGAGTGGAAGTCCAGCAGCCAGTCGCTGCGTTCCACCCAGGGATGGATCTGGGCCGCGCGGCGGCGTTCCTGGCTGTTCGGCGCGGACAGCTTGTCCTCGCTCCAGACGCGGTTCATGTCCTCGTCGACGAAGCGCGCGGGCGCGTAGTTGGACGGGTCGAAGCGGTCGAAGGCGGCCAGGTTGCAGAAGGCCAGCGTCAGGCTGCCCCGGCGCGGACGCAGGCCGGCGGCCAGCGCGTCCTTGAGCGCCCAGGCGCCGCACAGTTCGTTGCCGTGGATCAGCGCGCTCAGCATGACGCGCTTGCCCGGCACGCCGGAATCGAAGTGCCACACCCCGGGGGTGTCCGTATTGCCGGCTCGCTCGGACGACAGGTCCGGACAGGCGAGCAGGAAGGGGCGCGGACTGGGCGCGGCGGCGGGTGTGGACATGAGGACTCCGATGAAGCGGGGGGATTGTATAGGGAAGAAAGTGGCCTGCGCGGCGGTCAGCCGGCCGTGGCCGCCTGGCGTTCGGCCAGCACGGCCGGGCCCTGCTCGCCCAGGTCCCAGAACAGGCCGGCCATGATGGCCATGGCCTGACGGGCGACCGGGGCCAGCAGATGTTCGTCCGGGCCGTGCTGGCAGCAGGCGGGGTAGGAATGCGGCACCCAGATCGTGGGCAGTCCCAGCACGTCCGAGAACGCGTCGTTGGGCACGGTGCCGCCCAGGTTGGGCAGGATGGCGGGTGCGGCGCCGGTGGTCGCGGCCAGCGATGCCGCGGCCCAGCGGGCCCAGGCGTCGTCCGGGTCCAGCCTGGTGGCGGGGGTGCCGCGGCGGACTTTGACCTGCACCTGGCCAAAGTCGTGCGCGTCCAGATGGGCGCGCAGGATGTCGCTGGCGGCGCGCCAGTCGGTGCCGACCACGAAGCGCAGGTTGCAGGTGGCGGCCGCGCGTCCGGGTATGGCGCCCACGGGATTGTCGGGATTGCCGGTCTTGTAGGCCAGCACTTCCAGCGTGTTCCAGCCGAACAGCCGTTCTGCGAGGCTCAGACCCGGCTCGCCCCAGTCCGGATCCGTTTCGGGCGCGTCGTCGTCGCGGCCGACCTCGATGGTGGCTAGCGCGCGGCGCACGGCGGCGGGGATGGGTGGCGGGCGCAGGCCGTCAACTTGCAGGCGGCCGCGCGCGTCGACCAGGCTGGCCAGCGCGTGCGCCAGGATCAGCCCGGGGTTGGGCAGCACGCCGCCCCAGTTGCCCGAGTGATGCGCATGGCTGCGCAGATTGACTTCCAGGTCGAACAGCAGCGTGCCGCGCGAACCGAGGAACAGCGTGGGCAGGTCCGCCGCCAGGCGCGGGCCGTCCGATGCGATGAAGACGTCGGCCTTCAAGGCGTCGCGCCACTGGCCGCAGGCCGCGTGCAGGCCGGGCGAGCCGACTTCCTCGCCGCATTCGACCAGCATGCGGGCGTTGAAGCCCAGGCGCCCGCCGCGCTCGGCCAGCACCTGTTCCAGCGCGGCCACGTTGATGCAGTACTGGCCCTTGTTGTCGGCCGTGCCGCGCCCGTACCAGCGCTCGCCTTCCTCGACCAGGGTCCAGGGTGACAGGCCGTCGCGCCATTGCTCGTCGTAGCCGCGCACCACGTCGCCGTGGGCATAGAGCAGCACGGTGGGCAGGTTGGCGGCCTCGATGCGCTCGGCCAGCAGGAAGGGCGGGCCGTCCTGCACGGGGTTGTCTTCGATGCGACAGGAAAATCCCAGGCCTTCCAGCCGGGGCGCCACGGCGGCGCGCAGGTAATCGTAGAGTTCGGGCCGCTGTTCGGGCGCCTGGCTGACGCTGCGGCGGGCGACCAGGCTCGCCAGGTCGCGGCGCAAGGCGCCGCCATCGGCATAGGCGAGCGCGCGTGCAATCACGGCCGTTCGGCTGGCGCTGGAAACTGCTGCTGACACGGTTGTCCCCTATGTGCCTGGCGCGTCGCTGGGCGCGCCCGCTTGGATGTATGGCCGGATTCTAGGAGCCGTGTGGCTTTCTCTACAATTAGAATATTTATCGATAGCTTTGCGAAAAAGGCAAAGATTGCTGGCACGGTCAATTCACCTGCGGGGGGAACATGCACGGTATCGCGTTGAGGTACTTTGTGGAGGTGGCCCAGGCGGGCAGCCTGAGCGGCGCGTCCGAGCGCCTGCATGTGGCGGTGTCGGCCATCAGCCGGCAGATCGCCAAGCTGGAAGAGCTGGCCGGCGCGCCGCTGTTCGAGCGCGCCGCGCGCGGCATGGTTCTCAGCGACGCCGGCCGGTTGCTGCTGACCCATGCGCGGCGCACCATGCTGGAATCTGAATCGGTGCTGCAGGAGATCGCGGCGCTCAGGGGGGCGGCGGACGACAAGATCCGCGTGGCGTCCGTCGCGGGCGTGGCGCGCACTTTCCTGCCGGCGGCCATGGCGCGTTTTCGCCAGAACTGGCCGGACATGCGCTTCGACCTGCACGTGGATGCGCCCCAGGAAGTCCTGCGGCGTGTGGCCGAGGGCGAGGCCGAGCTGTGCATGGCCTTCAACATGGAGCGCGCTGGCGGCCTGAACGTGCGCTACTCGCGCCGCGCGCCGGTCCATGCGGTGATGGCGGCCGACCATCCGCTGGCGGGCCGCGCCAGCGTGAGCCTGCAGGATCTGAGGGCCTACCCGATGGCGCTGACCGGACCCGACACGACGACTCGACGCCTGTTCGACCTGGGTTGCGAGCTGGAGTCGGTGCAGATCGAACCCACGCTGAGCTGCAACGATCCCTCGCCGCTGCATGGGTTCGTGTACGGCTCCGACGCCATCATGCTGGGCGGCTACATCTCGGTGACGCACAGCCTGGATCGCGATCAGCTCGTCGCGGTGCCGATCTCCAATGCCGAGCTGCAATCACGCACCTTGCAGATCCAGGTGATGCAGGGCCGCGTGCTGCCGCCCAAGACGGAGGCGTTCATCGCGTTGCTGTGCGGCGAGCTGGACGGGTTGCTGGCGGCCCAGCGGTAAAAAAAGCGCCCCGAGGGGCGCTTTTTCCTGGCGGCGCGAATTACTTCGCGTCAGGCTTGACCGAGGTGGCCAGCGTGAACTGGTCGCGGCGGCCTTCGTAGCTGATGCCCTTGCGGAACGCCCAGATGCTGCTTTCGAAGTGCAGCGGAATCAGCGGCACGTTGTCCAGCGCGATCTTGGTCGACTGCTGCAGCAGCGCTTCGCGCTTGGGCGCGTCGACCGTCACGATGGCCTGCTTGTAGACCTTGTCGAAGTCGGCGTTGGAGAAGCCGCCGTAGTTGCTGGTGCCCAGGCTGTTGGGCGAATCCAGCGAGGCCACCCACAGCTGGAACAGCGCCGAGGCCTCGCCCGTTTCCGCCGGCCAGCCGCCCATCGAGAAGCTGAACTCGCGCTTGGCGCGCTTGGGGAAGTAGATCGAGGCGGTCATCGCGTCGACCGTGGTCTTGATGCCGATGCGCGACAGGTACTGGGCCACGGCCTGGGCGATCTGGCCGTCGTTGACGTAGCGGTCGTTGGTGGACGAGATGGTCAGTTCGAAGCCGTTCGGGTAGCCGGCCTCGGCCAGCAGCTTCTTGGCGCCTTCGGGGTCGTACTTGATTTCCTCGGCCTTGGGCAGGGCGCCGAACATGCCGTCGGGCATGAACTGGTAGGCGGGCGTGGCCATGCCGTCCATGATGCGGGCGGTGATGGTCTTGCGGTCGATGGCCATGGAGATGGCCTTGCGCACGCGCAGGTCCTGCAGCGGATTCTTGCCGTCGGCGGCCTTCACGAAGGGGCTCTGGGCGCGGCCGATGTCGGGCTGGAAGAACACCAGGCGGGTCGAGGGCGTGGCCACGAAGCCGAACTTGGGGTTGTCCTTCAGGCGCTGCAAGTCGCGGGCGGCCGGGTTCTCGATCATGTCGAAGTCGCCCGACAGCAGGCCGGTCAGGCGCGGGCCGGCGGAAGGCACCGGCACGAACTTCACTTCCTTCCAGTAGGGCTTGGGACCCCAGTAGTTCTCGTTGCGGACCAGCTCGATGCCGGTGCCCTTGACGTAGGACTTCAGCGTGTAGGGGCCGGTGCCGATGGCGTCCTTGCCGTTGTTGAAGTCGGCCACGGTGGGCCAGGGGCCGGTCACGCCGCAGCCCTTCTTAGGGTCGAAGGTCAGCTTGCCGTGCTCGACGATGCCGTTCCAGACGATCGGCAGCGAGCGGGCCATTTCGGCGGGCATCAGCGGGAACGGGGCGCCGGTCTTGATGATGACCGTGTGCGCGTCGGGCGTCTGCACGTCGGTGATCAGCTTGGTCGTGTCCATGTAGGACTGCGACACGTTGGTCTCGTTGTTCAGCGTGCGGCAGATGGTGAACAGCACGTCCTCGGAGGTGAAGGGCTTGCCGTTCGAGAACTTGACGTCGTCGCGCAGCTTGAATTCCCAGGTCAGGTCGTCCAGGTTCTTCCACGAGGTGGCCAGGGCCGGCACCAGCTTCATGTCGGCGCTGCGGCCGACCAGCGAGCTGTAGACGTGCGCCGAGAACGCGTCGTTCTGGGTCATCTTGTGATAGTGGGGGTCCGCCGAGGTGGGTTCGGCCGACAGGCCGATCTTCAGCGTCTGGGCCTGGACGGCGGCCAGCGGAATGGCGGCGGCCGCGAGGGCCAGCGTGGTACGCAACTTCATGGTGACAACTCCGGATGGAAAACGAACCGGATCGTGCTTGAGGGAGTGACCTAGCGGGCCTGCCGGGGCTTACGGAGGGTCTTTGGCGCCAGGCACGACGGCAAGGGGCCGATTATCGGTAGGGGCTTCGCGCGCTGTCAATGCGCGGGGACAGGCTGCGGCGCTAGGGAAAACGCCGAGATGACAGGGAAAAACGGGAATGGACCGCGCGATCGCGCCGGTCTGGGCGGGAAATGCCGGGGAAATGAAAAACGCCGGGGCAGCCTCTCTTGAGGCTGCCC
>NZ_JCBANG010000075.1:0-33435 GCF_059760905.1 Achromobacter sp. 1011811831 | reverse complement strand
GAGCCGGATATACCGGCTCGGGCCTTTTTGCCCTACGCCTGACTGGCAACACTGGCAGTCGGCGTGAATTCGGAGACGATCTTGCGTCTGGAATGCATTCTGAAGAAGCGGACGGCGCCATGCCATGCGTATTTTCCCTTAGCATGCCACCGCCCGCGCGAGCCGCGCCGGCTCAGGGTTTGCGGCGCATCACGCTGTTCGCGTACATCGGTCCCTGCACGCGATGCCCCGTGACCACATTGGTCTGGTAGCGCTGCGCCGCGCCGTCCAGCGTGGCCGGATCCAGCACCGCGCGCATCGTCGCGAAGCCCGCCGAATCGACGCGCGCCGGCGCCTTGCCTTGCGGATACAGCGCGCGCTTGCCTTCGTCGAGCGGCGCCTGCATCACGCCGCCGCTGGCGGTCAGGTCCAGCACCAGCTTGCCGTCTCGCAGGCGCGCGGAACCGTGCGCGCCCAGCTCCGCGTCGTCCAGCAGCAGACTGCCGGTCAGCGCGACATCGCCGCTGGGCAGGGGCTGCGCGTAAAGCCGCAGCACATATGGCGGCTCACCGTTGCCATCGTCCAGGGTCCAGCGATATTCGCCGGCCGCGAGCGGCGACGCGCCAGGTTGTGATTGCGCCGGCGCCGCCCGCGCGACAGGAGATTGCGCGGACGCCCCCGCGCACAGCGCGGCGCCCAGGACCGCCGCGACGATGCCGCGCGCGGCCAGCGCGCGCAAAGAGATGGCTTGCATGATGACTCCTTGTCGATGACTCAATACTTGACGCGCATGTTCAGCATGAAGCTGCGCGGCTCGCCGTAGGCATTGCCCATGTCGGCGTTGCCCAGGCGCTGGTAATAGACCTTGTCGAACAGGTTATTGACGTTCAGCGCCAGCGAGATGTGCTCGTCGACGCGGTAGCCGATGCGCGCGTTCCACACCGCGTAGCCGCCTTGCGAGACGCGCGTGGCGCTGCCGCGCACCGGTCCCTGCGCCGCGCTTTCCGTATAGATGCCGCTCTTGACGTTGACGCCTCCGCCCACGCTCCAGCGGTTCCATGAGCCGGGCAGCTGATACGTTGTCCACAGCTGGAAGATGTGCCGGGGCGTGAAGGTGCGGAACGGCGCGCCGCCGTTGGCGCGGTCCTTCAGGTACCGGGTGGTGTTGAAGGTGTAGCCGCCGGCCACTTCCCAGCCCGGCGCCAGCCGGCCCGAGATCTCGGTCTCGATGCCCTGGCTGCGCACTTCACCGCTGGCCGCGTAGCAGCAGTCGCCCACCTCCGGATAGTCCGGATCGCGCTGCGCGCGATTGCGCTCGATGATGCGGAACAGCGCCAGCGAGGCGTTCAGCCTGCCATCCAGCCATTCGCTCTTCACGCCGGCCTCGTAGTTGGCGCCGACCACCGGCGGCAGGGATCCGCCGTCCGCCGTGCGCAGGTCGCTCTGCACGCGGAAGATGTCGGCATAGCTGGCGTAGGCGGTCCAGTTCGGATCGATGTCGTAGACCAGCCCGGCATAGGGCGTCATGCGGCCATGCTCGCTGACGGCAGGATCGCTGCGTCCGCTGACCAGGTTGCGGCTCTGCGAGCGCCACCAGCTCATGCGCGAGCCCAGCACCAGCGTCAGCGGATCGGCCAGCTTGAGCCGCGTCATCGCGTAGATGCCGGCCTGACGCGTCTTCACGTCGTTCTTGCTGCCCCATTCCGGGTCGGCCGGCTCGGGATAATCACGCACGTGGTAGTCGAACACGTCAACGCCGCGCGCCGGAAAGCCCGGCAAGGCATAGGCGTTATAGGACCGCGCGCTGCGGTCGTACCAGTTGCCGCCCAGCACCAGCTCGTGACGCCGGCCCAGCGCCTCGAAGGCGCCCGACACCATCAGGTCCAGGCCCAGCTGCTGATTGCGGTACTGGTTGCCGCCGCCATACAGGCGCGGCCCCAGGCCCGTCGCCCGATCGACCGCGCCGCGCACATAGGCGTACTTGAGCTTGCTGGTTTCCTCGGCCTGGTTGACGTTGAACTTGACGGTCCAGTCGTCCGACAGCCGATGCGACAGTTCTGCGAACAGCTGCGTGTTCTCGAAGTCCCAGCGGTTCCAGGCCGCGCCCAGATAGGTGCCTCGGGTCAGGCCCAGATCGCCGCCGTCGCGGTAGCGCGGCATGTGCATCATGTAGGGCAGCCAGTCGCGCCGCTGGTAGCTGCCGCCCACGGTCAGAAGCGTGTCCGCGCCCAGGTCGGCCTCGACGATGCCGTAGTAGGCCTGCTTCTGCGAATTGGCGACGTCGTAGAAATACTTGCGGTCCTCCTGCGCCGTGGCGATGCGGCCACGCACCGAACCCGACGCGTTCAGCGGCGAGGACAGGTCCAGCTCGCCGCGATAGTTGTCCCAGGATCCGGCGCTGGCCGAGCCCGAGAACTGGAACGCGCGGCCGGGCCGCTTGCGCACCAGGTTGATCACGCCGCCGGGCTGGCCCGCGCCGTTGAACAGGCCGGCCGCGCCCCGCAGCAGCTCGACGTGGTCGTACATGAACAGGTCGGGCTGCGCCCACGACGCGCCGCCCGTCTGCATGGGCACGCCGTCGTACTGGAAGTACTCGATCTGGAAGCCGCGTGAATAGAACTGCGGAATCGCCGCCGTGGCCGCGAGGTCGATGGTGATGCCCGGCGTCTGCGCCATGGCGTCTTCCAGCGAGCTCATGTTCTGGTCCTCGATGCGCTGGCGCGTGATCACCGAGACCGATTGCGGAATCTCGCGCAGCGACAGCGGCAGCTTGCCGCCGACGCCGACGCTGGGCGCGGTGTACGAGCCGCTGCCCTCGGTCACGCCCACGCCGTCGCCCTGCACCGTCACCGGCGCCAGCGTGGCCGCCGCTCCCGTTTCCCCTGGCCGGGTTTGCTGCGCCCCCGCGGCGCCCGCCGTCATGCCCAGGACCACGGCCAGGCTTCGCCAAGCCGCTCCCTGCCTCTTGTGCGCGCGATCGCGGCCGCTGCCCGTCACGCCTGTCTTGATGCCCGACATTCCCTCTGTTTCCCGCTCGTTGAAATAAGATTGATAATCATCTTCAACGTGGCGGGCAGCGGCAATCGGAAAGGCTTTCGAATTCCGGACGCAGGCTTTCGCTTTTTGACGGGCAGGTTTACGGGCAGATTCACGGGCAGGCCCGTGGCGCCGCCGTCAAGCCAGGATACGCGGCCCTTGGATGCCGCCAGCGGCTAGCGCAAGGCGCTGGGACTGAGGCCGAACCGCCGCCGGAACGCCACGGAAAAATGCGCCGGCGCATAGCCCACATGCCAGGCCGCTTCGGACACGCTGAGACCGCCGCTCAGGATCAGCTCACGACCGCGCAGCAGCCGCTCTTCCTGCAGGCAGCGCGCCATGCTCAGGCCGAAGGCCTGCTTGAACGCCAGGTCCAGCTTGCGCGTATTCAGGCCCAGTTCGCGCGCCAGCTCGAGCGCCGACGGCGCTTGCCGCAGATCGGCCAACAGCCGGCGCCGGGCCTCGTGCACGGCGTCCTGTTCCCGCGCCGCCGAGGCGGGCGCAGCCTGATCGCAGCCGCCCGCCTGCGCCAGCGCCACGGCGGCCAGCTCCAGGCCCTTGGCCGCCAGGTACAGCCCGCGCGCCGGCCCTTCATAGCGGCAGACCCGCAGCTGGTCGGCGATACGGCGCGCCTCCCGGCTGGCCGCGCCATGCCAGACGGCGGCGCCGGAACCCGCGGCCGGGTCCAGCCGGGCCAGGCAATCGGGATCGACGCCCAGCTCCTGCCACAGCGCCGAGGCCGGCAGGCGCACCATCGCATAGCGCTGCGCGACGCCCGCCTCGAACGCATCCGCGCCACGCGCGCCGCCGGGATTCCAGGCCAGGCACAGGCTGGGGCCGCGCATCTGCCAGGCCGGCCGGTCCTCGACGCGGCTGCGCGCCTGCCCGTCGAGCAGGATGATCTTCAGGCCGGGATGCAGGTCTTCCTCGCGCCAGCGCGTGGTGCCGTGGCGGAAGGCGCCGGCCTGCACGGCGTAGCCGCCGTCCAGGCACAGGCTGGCGTCGATGCGGTGATGGTCGGCGGTATCGCCGGACGCCGCCTGGGCGGCGCGGATTGCGGACATGGCGGAAAGCCGGAGCGGAACGCGGCAGTTATTTGAGAATAATTACTATTAACCAAACTACCAGGCCGCTCAACGCCGTCCGCTCATTCCCCGGCGCGCTCCCAGCGCCGCTGGATGGCCTTGGCCGCCACCACGCCATCGGCCATGGACGTCACCACGCAGGGATGCATGCGGTGCGCCACCTCGCCAATGGCGTAGATGTCGGGCACGCTGGTCTCGGCCGTGGCGAAGTCGGTGCGGATGTAGCCGCGCTCGTCGCGGGCCAGGCGCAGGTCGTCGGCGAAACCCGCCTGCGGCTCCCAACCGTAGAACACCAGAATCAGGTCGTACTGGCGGCCGTCCACGCTGCGCGCGGCGGGATCGACCTGGTAGGGGCCGATGCGCACGCCCTCGCGGCCGGCGCGCTGCACCCATTGCTGCTGCGCGCGCACGCTGCGGGCATACAGGTGCACGGCGCGCGCGCCGCGGTTGCGCACGTAGACATAGTTCTCGAAGGCGTTGTCGCCGCCGCCCAGCACCGCCACCGACAGCCCGGAATAATCCTGCGCCACGATGGGCGAGCCGGGGCCGATCAGCACGCCGGGCCAGGACGCGCCCGGCGGATGGTCAGGCAGGCCCTTGGCGCGCACGCCCGAGGCGATCACCAGGGTGCGGCCGCGCACGCGCGTGGTTTCGCCCCCGGGGCCGGCCAGCGTGGCCTCGATGCCGCCCTTGCAGGGGCGCACGTCCGTGGTCCGGGTCGACAGGCGCAGCGGCACGCCGGCGGCGCGCACGCTGGCGTCGATGTTGGCGGCGACCTGCTGGCCGGTCACGCCCGGCAGCACCGCGATCCAGTCGTCGGCGAAGGGATTGTCGTTGCCCAGCCCGCCCAGCCGCTCGCTGGCCTCGACCAGCAGCGGCGACAGGCCCAGCCGGGCCAGCCACAGCGCGCAGGAGGCGCCCGCCGGCCCGCCGCCTACAATGACGGAATCGTAAACTTGTTGCATTGCGTCCCTTGATCGCCCGCGCCGCATCCTGACAGCGCCGGGCCATGCATGGATTGTAGCCAGCGCGGCGGCCCCGCCCGCGCCGCCGCTACAATTCCCGCATCCCTTCCTGGTTTTCATCATGCCCACACGCCGCATCATCCTCACCGGGCTCGCCCTCGACGCCCGCATCGGCATCCTCGAGCACGAGCGCCGCGCCACCCAGCCCCTGCATGTCGACGCCGAGTTCGACGTGGACATCACGCGCTCGGTCGACGACCACGATATCCACAGCGTGCTGGACTACCGCCGCCTGCGCGAGGCCATCGTCGAGGAATGCACGCAGGCGCATGTGAACCTGATCGAAACCCTGGTGGAACAGGTCGCCGCGCGCCTGCTGGCCGACTTCCAGGAAGTGCGCTCGCTGCGCCTGCGCATCAGCAAGCCCATGGCGTTCTCGGACTGTGCCGCCGTGGGCGTGGAAACCCAGATCTCGCGTTGAACATGAATTCCATCGCCACCCCCGAGCCGCTGGCCGCCCCCGCCGAAACGGACCAGCCCGCGGTGTCCCGCCGCCACGACAAGGCCCGCCTGGAAGGCAACAAGCTCTCCAAGCGCCTGGCGCGCGAGACCACCCGCGCCCTCTCCGACTACAACATGATCGAGTCCGGCGACAAGGTCATGGTCTGCCTGTCGGGCGGCAAGGACTCCTACGCCCTGCTCGACATCCTGCTGCAGCTGAAGAAGCGCGCGCCCTTTCCCTTCGAGGTGATCGCGGTCAACCTGGACCAGAAGCAGCCGGGCTTTCCCGCCGACATCCTGCCGCGCTACCTGACCGAGCTGGGCGTGCCCTTCCACATCGAGACGCAGGACACGTATTCCATCGTCACGCGCGTGCTGGAAGAGGGCAAGACCATGTGCTCGCTCTGTTCGCGGCTGCGCCGGGGCATCCTGTACCGCGTGGCCAGCGAGCTGGGCGCGACCAAGATCGCGCTGGGCCACCATCGCGACGACATCCTGGGCACCTTCTTCCTGAACCTGTTCTACGGCGGCAAGACCAAGGGCATGCCGCCCAAGCTGGTCTCGGACGACGGCCGCCACACGGTGATCCGGCCGCTGGCCTACGTGCCGGAAAGCGACCTGATCGCCTACGCCGAGCTCAAGCAGTTCCCCATCATCCCGTGCAACCTGTGCGGCTCGCAGGAGAACCTGAAGCGCAAGGAAGTGGGCCGGATGATCCAGGAATGGGACCGCAAGCATCCGGGCCGCTCGTGGAACGTGTTCAACGCGCTGTCGCGCGTGGTGCCCTCGCACCTGATGGACCGCGATCTGTTCGACTTCGCGGGGCTCAAGCCCACGGGCGTGCCCGATGCCAATGGCGATACCGCGTTCGACGCGGTGGATCCGGAGGACGAGGCCGACACGTCTTGCGGCGATACGCCGCAAGCCGCGGAACCCGGCGCCATTGCCGAACAGAAGATCGTCTTTTCCCGCAGCTGATGCGCCGGCGGACATGAAACAGGGGCTGCGCATGCAGCCCCTTTTGCCTTGCCGCGCCACGCAATGGCGCGCGGCGCCCTGCCATGTCAGGCGTTCAGCACGCGCACCGGCGCGCCCGCCTGCCAGGCCCGCACCGCTTCCAGCGCGTTGCGATAGAAGGCTTCGAAATTCTCGCGGCTGACGTAGCCCAGGTGCGGCGTCAGGATGACGTTGTCCAGGTCGCGCACCGGATCGGTCGGCGACAGGGGTTCGTCGGGATACACGTCCAGCCCCGCGCCGGCCAGGCGGAACTTCACCAGCGCGTCCATCAGCGCGGCCTGGTCCACCAGGCCGGCGCGCGAGGTGTTGACCAGGTAGGCCGTGGGCTTCATGGCGGCCAGCGCGGCCGCGTCGACCACGTTGCGCGTGCGGTCCGACAGCACCAGATGCAGGCTGACCACGTCCGACGTGGCGAACAGCTCATGCTTGTCGACCCGCGTCACGCCGGCCTCGCGGGCGCGCTCGTCGTTCAGGTTGGGACTCCAGGCCACCACGTCCATGCCGAAGGCCAGCCCGACCCTGGCCACGGCGGCGCCCAGCTTGCCCAGGCCGACCACGCCCAGGCGCCGGCCGGCCAGCGGCTCGGGCATGGCGGTCTGCCACATGCCTCGGCGCATGGCCGCGTCCTCGGCGGGCAAGTGCTTGAACAGGCCCAGGATGTGCGCCCAGGCCAGCTCTGCCGTGGCGGTGGCCGCCAGCGCGTCTCCCGGCGCGCCGCAGACGACGACGCCGCGCGCCTTGCAGGCCGCCATGTCGATGGCGTTGTTGCGCATGCCGGTGGTGATCAGCAGCCGCAGCTTGGCCAGGGCCTGGATGCGGTCCGCCGGGAACGGCGTGCGTTCGCGCATGGCGACGATCACGTCGAATTCGGCCAGTTCGGCCTCGACCTGGCTATCGGGAATGTAGCTGTTGAAGATGCGGACTTCGGAATCCCCGCCCAGCGAGGTCCAGTCCGCATAGCGCCGCGCCACGTCGTGGTAATCGTCGAGGATTGCGATTTTCAAGCTCGTCTCCGGGAGGGCTGGCCCGCGCCAGCCCCCGGCCGGCGCGGGCGGGGCGGATCAGTTCAGGCGTTCTTTCAGCTGGTCCAGCGGCAGCGCGCCGCTGATTCGGGAGCCGTCGGCGAAGAACAGCGTCGGCGTGCCGCGCACCATCAGGCGCTGGCCCAGCGCCAGCAGCTTGGCCTCGGGCACGTCGCATTCGGCGGCGGCCGGCTTCTGGCCGCGCAGCATCCAGTCGTCCCAGGTCTTGCCCGGATCCTTGGCGCACCAGACGTCACGCACCTTGATCTTGGAATCGGGCGACAGGATCGGGTACAGGAAGGTGTAGACCGTCACGTTGTCCACCGACTCCATGGTCTTGCGCAGCTGCTTGCAGTAGCCGCAGTTCGGATCCTCGAAGATGGCGACCTTGCGCGAGCCGTCGCCCTTGACCTGCTTGATCGCCAGGTCCAGCGGCAGCTGGTCGAAGGTCACGGCGCTGAGCTTTTCCTGGGATTCGCGGGTCACGTCGCGGCGCGTCATGGCGTCGATCAACGGTCCTTCCATGACCCAGGTCACCTTTTCATCGGTGTAGATCAGGTCCATGCCCAGCTGCACTTCGAACAGGCCATAGGGCGTGCGCCGCACGGCGGTCACGTCCATGCCGGAAAAGCGCTGGCGGAAGCGTTCCTTCACGGCGTCGGCCACGGGGTCCGCGGGCGCCACCTGGGTCGTGGACACCACCTTGTCGCCCTTGCCGGCCTGGCCGGTGGTGACGGTGGACACGGACTTGTCTTCCTTGGCCAGGACCGGGGCCGACAGGCCCAGGCCGCCCACGGCCAGGAAACAAGCCGCCAACGCGGCCGAAACTCGGAAATTCATTGGGACTCCTGTGCAGATATGTCGATTTCTTGGCGGAAAGGGTAACCGATCCGCGCATGGGCGCAGCGCCCGTAGAGCCATCAGACCGGGACGGGATGGCGAGGTTCCACCCGTCCGTCAGTCCGACCCCATTTTCAATCGGGCCGGCCCCGTCCCGACCGCGTAGCGGCCGACGGCCGCGGGCGCGCCCCTCGCAGGCAAGCTAGTTCTTCGACGCGCCCGCGATCAGATGTCGCTTGATCATCGGCGCATGCTCGACCCAGCGCATGCCGGCGTTGCGCAGCCAGGCCAGCGGCGTGGCGCGCGCGGCGAACAGCTTGTGCAGGCCATCGGTGGCCAGGCGCATGGCCAGCACCGGCTCGGCGCGGGCGCGCTGGTAGCGGTGCAGCACCCGCAGGTCGCCCGCCTGGCGGTAGGGTTCGCGGCCGGCCACGGCCTCGACCAGCGCCTCGACATCGCCCAGGCCCAGGTTCAGTCCCTGGCCTGCCAGCGGATGCAGGCGGTGCGCGGCGTCGCCCGCCAGCGCGATGCCCGGCGCCACCATCTGCGCGCGTTCCAGCGTCAGCGGAAAGCCATGCAGCTTGCTGCGCACCTTCAGCCGGCCCAGCCGGCCTTCGGCCGCGTGCGCCAGCAGTCCTTCGAGCGCGGCGGCCTGCTCGTCCTGCGGCAAGGCCAGCAGCCGCGCGGCAGCCTCTTCGCGCATGGACCAGACCATCGACACCTGCGCGCCGTCGGACGTGTCCGGCAGCGGCAGCAGCGCCAGCACGCCGTCGTCGCGGAACCACTGGACGGCGGTGCCCTGGTGCGGCCGCTCGGCGTCCAGGTGCACCACCAGTCCGGTGTCCTTGTACGGCACCGCCTCGTGCTTGAGGCCGGCAGCCTCGCGCAGCGGGGAGGCCGCGCCGTCGGCGCCCACGAACAGCTCGGCGCGGATGCGGGCGCCGTTCTCCGTCTGGATCTCGCCGTCGGCGTAGCCCGCGCAGCGGTCCTCGATCCAGGGAATGCCGAACAGGCGCACGGCCTGGATCAGCACGCGCTCGATCTCGCCCGATTCGACGATCCAGGCCAGCTGCGGCAACGCCGCCTGCCAGGCGTTGAGATTGACCTCGCCGTCGGCGTCGCCGTGGATCTCCATGGCCTGCACCGGCGTCAGCCGGGCGGCGGGCATGGCGTCCCAGACGCCCAGGCCGGCCAGGAACCGCTGGCTGGCCGGGGAAATCGCGTACACGCGCGGGTGGTAGTGGGCGGCTTCGGCCGCCGGCACCGAGGCGCGCGGGGCCAGCACGGCCACGCGCTGCCCGCGCCGGGCCAAGGCCAGGGCGGTGGACAGGCCGACGATGCCGGCCCCGCAGACTACGATCTGATGGGTCATCGCGCGCTGGGCTCCCCTGCCTGCTTGGGCCACAGCAGCCACATCTGGCCGCGCTGCTTCATGCGGCCCGCCTGCTGCCCGGCTTCCTCGCCGTAGCCCCAATAGAAGTCGGCCCGCGCCGCGCCGCGGATGGCGGTGCCGGTGTCCTGGGCGAACACCAGCCGCTGCAACGGCCGGTCGGACGCGGGATACGTGGTGGCCAGGAACACCGGCGTGCCCAGCGGCACGAAACCGGCGTCCACCGCCACCGAACGCTGCGGCGCCAGGGCGATGCCGTAGGCGCCCTTGGGGCCCTGCTCCGGATCGACCACGGCTTCCTCGCGGAAGAACACCACGGCGGGATTGGCATTGAGCATTTCCGGCACGCGCTTCGGGTTGCGCTGCGCCCAGGCGCGGATGTTCTGCATGGAGGCCTGGTCGGCCGACAGCTCGCCGCGGTCGATCAGCCAGCGGCCGATGGACGCATAGGGCTGGCCGTTGTGATCGGCGTAGGCCACGCGGATGGTCTTGCCCGAATCGGGGCCGTCGGTCAACAACACGCGGCCCGAGCCCTGCACCTGCAGGAAGAAGTTGTCCACCGGGTCATCCACCCACACCAGCACGGGCGGACGGCGGCCCGAGGCCTCGATGGCGGCGCGGGTGTCGTAGGGCACGACGCGCTTGCCGTCGAGCTTGCCGCGCACGCGCTTGCCGGCCAGTTCCGGATACACCGAACCCAGGTCGATGGTCAGCAGGTCCGCCGGCACCGTGTACAGCGGCCATTGGTAAACGCCGCCCTGGCGCCGCGAACCGCGCACCAGCGGCTCGTAGTAGCCGGTGACGGTGTTCGTGGCCGGCTTGCCGTCGGCGGCGTTCAGCCGCCAGGGCTGCAGATAGGTTTGCAGGAAGCGGCGCACGCCCTCGCCATCGCCCGCCGCCGGCGCGCGCGCCGGATCGGCCGCCGCCGCGCAGACCGGCTGCCAGGCGCGCGGCGTGGCGCGGGCCGGCGCGGCCAGGTTGCCGCTGGTGGGCCGCATCAGCCCGCGGCAGTTGCGGATGAACAACGGCCAGAACTGTGACAGGTCGTCGTTGCTCCAGCCCGGCATCTCGGCCCAGGACGCGGGCTTGAGCTTGCCGCCCAGCGCGCGCGGCGGCGTGTCCGCCAGCGCCGACAGCGACGGCACGCGCAGCGGGCCTTCGGCCGCGGGGGCCGATATGCCTGGGCCGGCGCCCGATTCAGGGGGGATTTCGGAGGTGGTGGTGCACGCGGCGAGCAGCGCCGACAGCACGGACAGACAGAGAATGCGCTTCATGGGCCAGAAAAAACAGTCGCCTCGCGGCGTCAGTGCAAGGTACGCGGCATCGCCAGGACGAATTCGGAAATCGGCACTTCGAACGGGATCCCGTTCTCGCCGACGCAATGATAGGTGCCGCGCATCGTGCCCACCGGGGTGGGCAGCGGGCAGCCGCTGGTGTATTCGAAGGTCTCGCCGGGCGCCAGCAGGGGCTGCTGCCCGACCACGCCCAGCCCGCGCACTTCCTGCACGCGCTGGTTGCCGTCGGTGATGATCCAGTGGCGGCTGATCACCTGGGCCGGGTGTTCGCCGGTGTTGGTGATGCGGACGGTGTAGGCGAACACGAACTGGTGCTCGCCCGGATCGGACTGTTCGGGAACGAAGCGCGGAGAGACAGAGACGCTGAGGTCGTAAGGTTTCACAGTCCTTCCCTGTGTGGGGATGATGCACCCGGGGCTGCGCCTGGCGCCACGCCAGGGCGTTCCAGGACGAACTGGCGGCGCGCTTGTCGGACAACCGCGGACGGACGCCGCCGCAAGGGCTTTTCCCGACATCGCGCCCCAAACTGCAATAATGGCACATTATGCCCTCCCGCACCCCGAACGCCATGTCGAACGCCACCCGCATCACTCCCAGCATCCTGTCCGCCGACTTCGCCCGCCTGGGCGAGGAAGTACGCGACGTCGTCGCCGCCGGCGCCGACTGGATCCACTTCGACGTGATGGACAACCACTACGTGCCCAACCTGACCATCGGCCCGATGGTCTGTGCGGCGATCCGCCCGCACGTGACGGTGCCCATCGACGTGCACCTCATGGTCGAGCCGGTGGACGAGCTGGTGCCCATGTTCGCCAAGGCCGGCGCCGACTACATCAGCTTCCACCCGGACGCCAGCCGCCACGTGCACCGCACGCTGTCGCTGATCCGCGAGCACGGCTGCAAGGCCGGCCTGGTGTTCAACCCGGCCACGCCGCTGTCGCTGATGGACCATGTGATGGACCAGATCGACCTAGTGCTGCTCATGTCGGTGAACCCCGGCTTCGGCGGCCAGAGCTTCATTCCCGGCACCCTGGCCAAGCTGCGCGAGGCGCGCGCCCGCATCGACGCCTGGACCCAGGCCGGCGGCCAGCCGATAGCGCTGCAGGTCGACGGCGGGGTCAAGATCGACAACATCGCCGAGATCCGCCGCGCCGGCGCCGACACCTTCGTGGCCGGCTCGGCCATCTTCGGCAAGCCCGACTACCCCGGCATCATCAAGTCCATGCGCGAGCAGATCGCGCTGGGCGAGAGCCTGTCCGCCTGAGCCCCCGGAGCATTGCCATGACCGCATTCCGCGCCGCGCTGCTGGACCTGGACGGCACCCTGCTGGACTCGATCCCCGACCTGGCCTGGGCCGCCAACGCCATGCGCGTGGAGCTGGGCATGGCGCCGCTGCGCGAGGACGTGGTGGCCACCTTCGTCGGCAAGGGCGTGGACAATCTGGTGCGCCGCAGCCTGGCGGGCAGCCTGGATGCGGCCGAACCGGACGCCGACGCCTTCGCCCATGCCCGCGAGATCTTCCACCGCCACTACCACGAGGTGAACGGCGAGAAGGCCACGGTCTACCCCGGCGTGATCGAAGGCCTGAAGCACCTGCGAGACCAGGGGCTGAAGCTGGCGGTGGTGACCAACAAGCCCACCGAATTCACCGTGCCGCTCTTGCAGCGCGCCGGCCTGGCGGGCTTTTTCGACGCCGTGGTCTGCGGCGACACCTGCGCGCGGCGCAAGCCCGATCCCGACCAGGTGCTGCACGCCTGCGAACTGCTGGGCGTGGCCCCGCGCGAGGCCGTGACCATCGGCGATTCCATCAACGACGCCCAGGCCGGACGCAATGCCGGCACCCAGGTGCTGGTGGTGCCTTACGGCTACAACGAAGGCCGTGACGTGCGCGAGCTGGATGTCGATGGTATAGTTGACACGCTTGTCGACGCCGCCCAGTGGGTCGCGCTCTGGAATCAAAACAGGGACGCAGCTGAAATCCACCATGGCATCGCCGGGCCGCAAGCCTGATCGACAACGCAAAACCCTGCACAACGCAAGAACGCTCGCACAACTCATGAACGTTTCCATCCAGAACCAAATGCTCGGCGCCTCGTGGCGCTGGTGGCGTTTGTCTTCCGGGTGGCGATGATTCCCTTCCCGGCCCTAGACGCGACTTAGCCGCCTAGCGCCGACACTGTGCAAGCACAGCGCCAAGCCCGGAACCAGTAACCTGGACCGGGCTTTTTTGTTGCGCGCCCGGTCCCGAATGCGAAAACCCGCGAAAACCCGCGAAAACCGCGACACCCCCGCAAACCATCGCCGACGAGACCCGACATGACCGAAATCGAATTCAAAGCCCTCGCCGCCCAAGGCTACAACCGCATCCCGCTGGTGGCCGAGACCTATGCAGACCTGGACACGCCGCTGGGCATCTACCTGAAGCTGGCCCACGCCGGCCCCCAGGCCGGCCGCATGACCTGCCTGATGGAATCGGTGGTGGGCGGCGAGCGCTTCGGCCGATATTCGTTCATCGGCCTGCCGGCGCGCACCGTGATCCGCGCCAGCGGCACGCGCACCGAGGTGCTGCACGACGGCAAGGTCACCGAAACCCATGACGGCGACCCGCTGGCCTTCATCGAGCAATACCAGGCGCGCTTCAAGGTCGCGCTGCGCCCCGGCATGCCGCGCTTCTGCGGCGGCCTGGCGGGCTATTTCGGCTACGACACGGTGCGCCACATCGAGCCCTGCCTGGGCCCGGCGGTCAAGCCCTTCCCGGCCGGCATGGAAGGCGGCACGCCTGACCTGATGCTGATGCACGTGGACGAGCTGGTCATCGTCGACAACCTGGCCGGCCGCATCTACCTGATGGTCTACGCCGACCCGGCCCAGCCCGAGTCCTACAGCCGCGCCCAGCAGCGCCTGCACGACCTGCGCGCGCGGCTGCGACGCCCGGTGGAAATCCCGTACAGCCACGCCAGCATGCAGACCGAGGAACGGCGCGATTTCAAGAAGGAAGACTATCTGGCGGCCGTGCACCGCGCCAAGGAACACATCGCCGCCGGCGATCTGATGCAGGTCCAGGTCGGCCAGGTCATCGCCAAGCCCTTCCGCGATTCGCCGCTCTCCCTCTACCGCGCCCTGCGGTCCCTCAATCCCTCCCCCTACATGTATTTCTGGAACTTCGGCGACTTCCAGGTCGTGGGCGCCTCGCCCGAGATCCTGGTGCGCCAGGAGCGCATCGTCGACAACGGCGAGCCGAAGTCGCAGATCACCATCCGCCCGCTGGCCGGCACCCGCAAGCGCGGCGCCACGCCGGAAGAGGACGCGGCGCTGGCGGCGGAACTGAAGGCCGATCCCAAGGAAGTGGCCGAGCACGTCATGCTGATCGACCTGGCGCGCAATGACGTCGGCCGCGTGGCCGAGGTGGGCTCGGTCAAGGTCAGCGACACCATGGTGATCGAGCGCTACTCGCATGTGATGCACCTGGTGTCCAACGTCACGGGCACCCTCAATCCCGGCATGAGCAGCATGGACGTGCTGCGCGCCTCTTTCCCCGCCGGCACGCTGACCGGCGCGCCCAAGGTCGAGGCCATGAAGCTCATCGACGAGCTGGAGCCGGTACGTCGCGGCATCTACGGCGGCGCGGCCGGCTACCTGAGCTATGGCGGCGAGATGGACGTGGCCATCGCCATCCGCACCGGCGTGATCAAGGATGGCACGCTGTACGTGCAGGCCGCCGCCGGCATCGTCGCCGACTCCAATCCCGAAGCCGAATGGGCCGAGACCGAAGCCAAGGCCCGCGCCGTGCTGCGCGCGGCCGAGCAAGTGCAGCACGGCCTGGACGAACCCATCTGAGCGCCCCGACAACCGATACGACCAGCGGAGCCGGCCCCGGCTCCACAGGAGAGAAGAACATGCTGCTGATGATCGACAACTACGATTCGTTTACCTACAACCTGGTGCAGTACTTCGGCGAACTGGGCGAGGACGTGCGCGTCGCGCGCAACGACCAGATCACGCTGGAGGAAATCGCCGCGCTCAACCCCGACCGCATCTGCGTGTCGCCGGGCCCCTGCTCGCCGGCCGAGGCCGGCATCTCGGTGCCCGTGATCCAGGCCTACGCCGGCAAGAAGCCCATCCTGGGCGTGTGCCTGGGCCATCAGGCGATCGGCGCGGCCTTCGGCGGCGACATCGTGCGCGCCCAGCAGATCATGCACGGCAAGACCGTCCGCATCTCGCACACCGGCACCGACATCTTCGCCGGCCTGCCCACGCCCTACACGGTGATCCGCTACAACTCGCTGACCATAGACCCGGCCACGCTGCCCGACTGCCTGGCCGTCACGGCCACCGCTCCCGACGGCGACATCATGGGCGTGCGCCACAAGACCCTGCCGCTGTACGGCGTGCAGTTCCATCCCGAGTCCGTGCTCAGCGAGCACGGCCACGCGCTGCTGCGCAATTTCCTGAACCTCGCCTGAAGAAGGACGCATCGTGACCATTTCCGCCGCAGAAGCGCTCACGCGCTGTATCGAACACCGCGAAATCTTCCATGACGAGATGCTGCATCTCATGCGCATGCTGATGCGCGGCGAGATGTCGCCGCAGATCGCCAGCGCCCTGCTGATGGGCCTGCGCGTCAAGAAGGAAACCATCGGCGAGATCACCGCCGCCGCGCAGGTCATGCGCGAATTCGCTACGCCCGTGGTCACGCCCAATCCGGCCGACCTGCTCGACATGTGCGGCACCGGCGGCGACGGCAGCCACACCTTCAACATCTCCACCACGTCCATGTTCGTGGCCGCGGCCGCCGGCGTGCCCATCGCCAAGCACGGCAACCGCAGCGCCTCCTCCTCCAGCGGCAGCGCCGATGTGCTGGAAGCGCTGGGCGCCAACCTGACGCTGTCGCCCGAGCAGGTGGCCGAGTGCATCCAGGCCACCGGCATCGGCTTCATGTTCGCGCCCGCCCACCACGGCGCCATGAAGAACGTGGCCGCCGTGCGCAAGGAACTGGCCGTGCGCACCATCTTCAACATCCTGGGCCCGCTGACCAACCCGGCCGGCGCCGCCAACCAGCTGATGGGCGTGTTCCACGCCGACCTGGTCGGCATCCAGGTGCGCGTGCTGGAGCGCCTGGGCTCGCGCCACGTGCTGGTGGTGCATGGCAAGGACGGCATGGACGAAGCCTCGCTGGGCGCAGCCACGCTGGTGGGCGAACTCAAGGACGGGAAAGTCTCGGAATATGAGATCCACCCCGAGGACTACGGCCTGTCCATGATGTCGAACCGCAGCATCAAGGTATCCAATCGCGAGGAATCGCGTGCGCTTGTCATCGAGGCGCTGGACAATGCCGAGGGTGCCGCCCGTGATATCGTCGCGCTCAACGCGGGTCTGGCCATCTATGCCGGTAACAAAGCCGGTTCCATTCCCGAAGCCTTGGCGCTAGCATTCGAAATGATCGCCACCGGCGCCGCACGCGCCAAGCTAGAAGAATTCTGCGCATACACCCGGAAATTCCAAAAATGACACAGGCCCACCCCCGAAGCGCTACGCGCTTCCCCCTCAAGGGGGCATGCCTGCGGACCGGCAAAGCCGGCTCCGCGGCATCCCTCTTGCACGGCCTGGGTTTCAGTTATTGCCGGTATTGCACCTGCATCATGGATCAATGAAATGAATGACATTCTCGCGAAAATTCTCGCCGTCAAGGCCGAGGAAGTCGCAGCCGCACGCCAGATGCGCAGCGAAGCCGAAGTCCTGCGCGAGGCCCAGGCCCGGCAGGACGTGCGCGGCTTCGCGCAGTCCATCGAAGACAAGATCTCGCAAGGCAAGCCCGGCGTGATCGCCGAAATCAAGAAGGCCTCGCCGTCCAAGGGCGTGCTGCGCGAAACATTCAGCCCGGCCGAGATCGCCGCCACGTACGCCGTGCACGGCGCGGCCTGCCTGTCGGTGCTGACCGACGTGCAGTTCTTCCAGGGCTCGCACGACCACCTGCGCCAGGCCCGCGCGGCCTGCTCGCTGCCGGTGCTGCGCAAGGACTTCGTGATCGATCCCTACCAGATCATCTCGGCCCGCGCCATGGGCGCCGACTGCGTGCTGCTGATCGTGGCCGCGCTCAGCCCCGGCCAGCTGCGCGAGATGGAAACGCTGGCGATGGAACTGGGCATGGACGTGCTGGTGGAAGTGCACGACGCCAAGGAACTTGAAGTCGCGCTGACGATGAAGACGCCGCTGCTGGGCATCAACAACCGCAATCTGCGCACCTTCGAGACCAGCCTGTCGAACACGCTGGACCTGCTGCCCCTGATTCCCGCGGGCAAGCGCGTCGTGACCGAAAGCGGTATTCTCAAGCCCGAGGACGTGCAGCTGATGCGCCAGCACAAGGTCGACGCCTTCCTGGTGGGCGAAGCCTTCATGCGCGCGCCCGACCCGGGCGCCGAACTGGCGCGGCTGATCCGCTGATCCCCTGACTGTCTGATCTGCTGCGGGCCCGGTCCCGGGCGGCCTACGGCCGTTCGGCCCGGGCCGCTTCCAGCGCCGCCACGCGCCGGTACAGCGTGCTGCGGTGCACGCCCAGCGTACGCGCCGCGCGGCTGACATTGCCGCCATGCGCGGCCAGCGCCTCGCGGATGGCGGCGTCGGCCAGCGCCTGCAGGCTGGGCGGCGACGCCTCGGGCTGAGGTGACGCATGCCGCGCCGCATTGCTGGCGCCCCCGCGCTGGATCTCCTCCGGCAACATCGACAGGCTGGCCACGCCCGACGGGCCGGCCAGCACGCGCAACGTGCGCAGCACCGAGGCCAGCTGCCGGTAATTGCCCGGCCAGGCGTAGCTGGCCAGCGCCTGCTCGACCGCGGGCGGCAACGCCGTCGCCGCGCCTTGCGCGTTCCATAGCATGCGCAGCAGCTCGCGCAGGTCCGCCCGCTCGCGCAGCGGCCCCAGCGTCACCGTGTATTCGGCAATGCGGAAATACAAGTCCGGCCGCACCGGCGCGTCCGCGCCCTCGTGCGCCAGCGGGCGATGCGTGGCGCACAGCAGCGCGAAATCCACCGGCACCGGGCGCGCCGCGCCCAGCGGCGACACCTCGCGCTCCTGCAGCACGCGCAACAGTCGCGACTGCAGCGCCAGCGGCATGTCGCCGATCTCGTCCAGGAACAGCACGCCGCCATGCGCCTGCCGCAGCAGCCCCTTGCTGCCCTGGCGGCGGGCGCCGGTGAAGGCCCCGTCTTCATAGCCGAAGAGTTCGGATTCGATCAGGCTTTCGGGCAGGGCCGCGCAGTTCACGGCCACGAACGGCCCGGCGGCGCGCCCGCTGCGCGCATGCATCTGGCGCGCGAACACTTCCTTGCCCGCGCCGGTTTCACCCTGCAACAGGATCGAGACGCCGGCATCCATCAGGTGCACCGCGCGGCCCAGCGCGTCCAGCGCCGCCGCGTCCAGGCTGACGGCGGCCGGCGCGGGCGCGACGGCTCGCGGCTGGCCGCGTTCCGGCGCCGGCAAGGCGCGCGGCGCGGGCGACGGCGGCAGGCTCAGCCGCGCGTGATAGACGGCCCCGTTGCGCGCCTGCACCCGGCCCGTGGCATCGGGCGCGTGCGCCAGCGCGTCTTCGAACAGGTCTTCATGGCGATACACGCCCAGCGCCGTGGCCGAGAACGCCAGCGCCCGCAGCGCCAGCCGGTTGGCCCCGACCAGGAGGTCGCCCCGGAACGCCAGCAGCGCCTCGCCCGGCGCCCCCAGCCCGGCCGGATCGGCATGCAGGCGCAACACGGTGTCGCGCTCGTGCGCCTGCGCGAACAGGCGGTGTTCGATCTGGTCCACGGCGGCACGCACCAGGGCCAGCGCATCCGGCCGGATGCCGCCCGCCTGGCTGGACAGGTCCAGCACGCCCAGGATCCGTCCCTGGCTGTCGCACACCGGCACCGCCGCGCAGGTCAGGATGCGGTTGGGCTCGAAATAGTGCTCGGCCCCGTGCACGACGATGGAACGGCCCTCGACCAGCGCCGTGCCGATGGCATTGGTGCCGGCCGCCGCCTCGTCCCAGGGAGAGCCGGGCATCAGGGCGATGCGCGAGGCGCGCTGGGCGAAATCCATGTCGCCGCCGCAGTCCAGCACCAGGCCGCGCGAATCGGACAGGATCACCAGGCCGCCCTGTCCGTGCGCGCGCTTGCGCAGCTCGGCCATGGCCGGATCGGACATGCGGCGCAGCGCCTCGTTGCGCTCGCGGGCCTCGCGCAGCTCGGCCTGGGTCAGCGGTTCGGCGGGGCGCAGGCCGCGCATGTCGAAACCCAGGTCGGCGCAGCGCCGCCACGAACGCAGGATCGGCTCGGCGACCATGCCGCCGGGCACGGCGCCTTGCTGGTTGAACAGCAGGCGCGCTTGCGTCAGCGACTGCCGACGGGTCTGGATGGCCATGCATGTCTCCTTGAGCGGCGTTCTGCGACACCTGTTGCGCGACGCTGTCGCAAAACGCGACAGCGCCGGGACGGCCTTGCGCCGTCCGCGCCTGCGTGAGGCGCGCGCAAGCCTACTTTCGCACGCAGTCCGCGCGCTTGTCCAGCCGCGTCCCCGGTTGGCACGCGGATTGCTTGTAAGCATGCAGGCAGGCTGTCGCCGCCAATCCCGCTGCACAAACCCGCTGCATAAATACACCTACGGAGACTAGCAATGGACATCGCGACCCGCGTCACCCCCGACACCTATGGCACGCGCATCGACATCAAGCCGCAGTACGACAATTTCATCGATGGGCGCTGGCAGAAACCGGCGGACGGCGAATACTTCGACAACCTCACGCCCGTCACCGGCCAGCTGCTGACGCGCAACGCCCGCTCCAAGGAGCGCGACATCGAGATGGCGCTGGACGCCGCGCACCGCGCCGCGCCCAAGTGGGCCGCCACCGCGCCGGCCGAGCGCGCGCGCATGCTGCTGCGCATCGCCGACGTGATGGAAGCCAACCTGGAGCGCCTGGCCACGGCCGAGACCTGGGACAACGGCAAGCCGATCCGCGAGGCCCGCGCCGCCGACATCCCGCTGGCGATCGACCATTTCCGCTACTTCGCCTCGGCCATCCGCAGCCAGGAGGGCGGGCTGTCCGAGATCGATCACGACACGGTGGCCTATCACTTCAACGAGCCGCTGGGCGTGGTCGGGCAGATCATCCCGTGGAACTTCCCCATCCTGATGGCCGCGTGGAAGCTCGCCCCCGCGCTGGCCGCCGGCAACTGCGTGGTGCTCAAGCCGGCCGAGCAGACGCCGCTGGGCATCATGCTGCTGGCCGAGCTGGTCGCCGACATCCTGCCGCCGGGCGTGCTCAACGTCGTCACCGGCTTCGGCCTGGAAGCGGGCAAGCCGCTGGCCTCCAGCAAGCGCATCGCCAAGATCGCCTTCACCGGCGAGACCACCACCGGCCGCCTCATCATGCAGTACGCGTCGCAGAACATCATCCCGGTGACGCTGGAGCTGGGCGGCAAGTCGCCCAACATCTTCTTCGACAACGTCGCCGCCGAGGACGACGATTTCTTCGACAAGGCCGTCGAGGGCTTCGTGATGTTCGCGCTCAACCAGGGCGAGGTCTGCACCTGCCCCAGCCGCGCGCTGATCCAGGAATCGATCTACGAGAAATTCATGGAGCGCGCGCTCAAGCGCGTGGCCGCGATCAAGCAGGGCAATCCGCTGGACGCCGACACCATGCTGGGCGCGCAGGCCTCGACCGAGCAGCTGGAAAAGATCCTGTCCTACCTGGACATCGGCAAGCAGGAAGGCGCGCAGGTGCTGGCCGGCGGCGGGCGCGCACAGCTCGCCGGCGCGCTGGAGCACGGCTACTTCGTGCAGCCCACGGTGTTCAAGGGCCACAACAAGATGCGTATCTTCCAGGAAGAAATCTTCGGCCCGGTGGTGGCCGTGACCACCTTCAAGGACGCCGACGACGCGCTCAGCCAGGCCAACGACACGCTCTACGGCCTGGGCGCGGGCGTCTGGTCGCGCGACATCAACACCTGCTACCGCATGGGCCGCGGCATCAAGGCCGGCCGCGTCTGGACCAACTGCTATCACGCCTATCCGGCGCACGCGGCGTTCGGCGGCTACAAGCAATCCGGCATCGGGCGCGAGAACCACAAGATGATGCTCAACCACTACCAGCAGACCAAGAACCTGCTGGTGAGCTACTCGCCCAAGAAGCTGGGCTTCTTCTGATCCGGTGACAGCGGCGGCGGCGTCGCGGCCGCCGCCCGCCCGGTCCGCGGCAAGCGCCGCCGACCGGGTCCGCAACGCGCAACCGGAGACACGCCATGTCCGAAGCCACGCCGCGCGTGGTCGCCACCGACGCGGCCCGCGACCTCATCGCCACGCTGCGGGTCAAGCATGGCCCGCTGATGTTCCACCAGTCCGGCGGCTGCTGCGACGGCAGCTCGCCCATGTGCTACGCGCTGGGCGAATTCATGGTGGGCGGCGCCGACGTGCTGCTGGGCGACCTGGAAGGCTGCCCGTTCTACATGGGCGAGGACCAGTTCGCCTACTGGGAGCACACCCAGCTCATCATCGACGCCGTGCCCGGCCGGGGCGGCGCATTCTCGCTGGACAGCGCCGAGGGCCGGCGCTTCCTGCTGCGCTCGCGGCTGTACTCGGACGAGGAATGGGCGAACGTGGCGCCGGTGGGCCGGGGCTAGAACCGTGGGGCCAGACCCGTAAAGGCCTGACGGCCTCGCACAGTCGGAAGATCGGGGCCTGACCAGGCTCAGCCGCCGCCCGGCCCCTGCTTGACCTGCGGCACGGCGTGGCCGGATCCGGACTGTTTCCACTGGAACGCGACGCGGCGGATGCGCGCGGCGCGGAATTGGGTGAACGAACGGCCGCCCGGCATGGGCGCGCCGCGCAAGGGACTGCTGGAGTTCTTCATTGCCAGACTGAAGGGGAGGGAAAAACGGCGGCCTGCGACGCGGCTGCATTCAAGCGCGCAGCGCGGCCATCAAGTGGATGACGCGGCCTCAGGCCGACGCGGCGACACGGGCCGTGGCGCGGGCGGCCGAACGGCCCTGCTGTGCCCACGCCAGCGCATCCTCGAGCCGGTCGTTGCCCCAGAACATCTCGTCGCCGACGAAAAAGGTGGGCGCGCCGAACAGGCCCAAGTCGCGGGCGCGGTCGACCTGGCGGCGCAACGATTCCTTGACGGCCTCGGTCTTGGCGCGCCCGATCAGCGCGTCCGCGTCCAGCGCCAGGTCCCGCAGCAGATCATGGACCACGTCCTCGGCCTGGATGTCCAGGTCATGCTGAAAATTGGCGCGGAACACGGCCAGGCAGAAATCGCGCCCCCAGGATTCATCCTGTCCCATCAGCGCGATGCGCGCCGGCAGCACGCTGATGCGCGGGAACAGGCGCGGACGGCGGTAGGTCACGCCGTACTTGTCGGCCAGGCGCGCGATGTCGCGCATCATGTAGGCGCCCTTGCCCGGGAACAGCCGGAACGGCGTGTCGTTCCAGCCCTGGGCCTGGAAGATCGGGCCAAGCAGGAAGGGCCGCAGATCCACGCGCACCCCGACATCGCGCGCCAGATCCTCGATGCGCTCGATCGCCAGGTAGCTGTACGGGCTGGCGAAATCGAACCACATCTGCATGCGCGGCATATCGGGCTGGGGAACATTCATCACGGGGCTCCGGCGACCTGAATTAGCGCGACCTGCGCATCCGGCAGGCCGCTGAGGACGACATCGCGATCGCTGTCCACGGTGATGGCCTCTCCCGCATGCAGCACGCTGTCTTCGGGTTGGCGGTATTCGGACACCCATAGCGTGCCGGCATGGCACACGATGCGCAGGCCCGAAGCGCGTCTGAGCAGCATAGTCGAACGCCCGGCCAAACGGAATGACATTCCCGCAGTGCAACATAACTGGATCATGACGCCCCCCTGCCCCGGCAACGGCTATCGCGGCGGGAACCCTCGCATGAAATGCAACGGAACCCATCGTCTGAGTCATATTGGACGCTTCAGGCGGTATAGTGCTCAAGCGATATTTCGACCCCTTACGCATGAGTTTCAGGAATGTCATACCCGCTGGCCAAACTGCCCCCGCTTGATCTGGTCCGAGGCTTCGTGGCCGTGGGGCGACGCATGAGCATCACGCTGGCCGCCGAGGACCTGCACGTGACCCAGTCCGCCGTCAGCCGCCAGATCCGGGCGCTGGAGGCTCACCTGGGCGTGCCGCTGCTGGTGCGCGGCTTTCGCAGCGTGTCCTTCACGTCGGAAGGCGCCCGGCTGTTCCGCATGGCCGATATCTGGCTGGCCCAGCTCGGCGACCTGACCGAGCAGCTGCGCGCGCCCGAGCGCCGCACCCCGGTCACCGTCACCACCACCATCGGCGTGGCCTCGCTGTGGCTGCTGCCCCGCCTGGGCGACTTCCAGGCGGCCCACCCAGACATCGATGTGCGCGTGGCGGCCGACAACCGGGTCATCGACATCGACCGAGAAAGCGTGGACATCGCCATCCGCTACAGCCTGCGCGACACCGTGCCCGACGGCGCCGCCTGGATGTTCGGCGAATCGGTGGTGCCGGTGGCGCACCCCACGCTGGACGTGCGCGGCCTGGACGCGCGCGAACTGCAGCGCCACGTACTTCTGGAATTCGACGACCCGAGCCGTCCCTGGCTGCAATGGTCCGAATGGCTCAGCGCGCGCGGCCTGTCGCGCATGCGGCCCAAGGGCATGCTGCGCTTCAACCAGTACGACCAGATCGTGCACGCGGCCCTGGCCGGCCACGGCATCGCGCTGGGCCGCCTGGCGCTGATCGCGCCCATGCTGGCCGACCGCCGGCTGGCGGCCGTGGGCGGGCAGCCGGCCAGCGCCACCGAGCACGCCTACTGGCTGGTCCGCAACGCCCGCCGCAGCACGCCCGACGCGGACGTGGTGACGCGCTGGCTGACGGAACAGGCGGCGGCCACGGCGCGCGGTCTGGGGGACTGACCCCTGTGGCGGCCCGCGAGGACAAATTTATACAGAACTTTATAAAGACCGGCCGCGACTTCGCTAGAATGCCGACGGCCTGCAGTGAAACGCCTCCGCAATGATGCAAAGAACCTCTCGGACGCGCCCTGCTCCGCACGCCCCCGCGCGGCGCTGAAGCCGCGCCTTTCCCCAAAGCAGTCCGCAGCATCCCGCCACCCGGCCCTGACCGTTGGTGGGCAGGTTTTTTTTACCTATTGGCGCCGATGAAGCTTTCCCGTCCGTCTTTTTCCTGGCAAGGCTGGTTCCAGAACTTCCAGCAGTCCTTCCTGCTGCTGCTGGCCCCCTGGCTGGTCAGCGTGCTGGCGCAGTTCGCCGGCCGCGCCTACCTGCTGGCCAAGCACGCGCCGCCGTCGCTGTACGCGGCCTCGTCGGCCGACGTCGGCCGCTCGCTGACCATCGGCCTGCTGTTCGACATCAAGGTCGCCGCCATCGCCTTTTCGGCGCCGCTGCTGGCCGGCCTGGCGATCGCCGCCTTTCCCCGGCTGCAACGCGGCTGGCTGCGCTGGCAGTCCGCGCTGGGTGCGGTGATGGCCATGCTGTTCACCGCCACCACGGTGATCAGCGTTTTCTACTACGCCACCTTCGCCCGCTCGATCGACGTCTTCGTGTTCGGCCTGATCGACGAAGACACCTCGGCCGTCCTGGGCACCGTGTGGCAGGGCTATCCCGTGCTGCGCGCCGGCCTGCTGCTGTCGGCCGTGCTGGCGGCCACCTGGTGGCTGACCGCGAAATGGCGCGCGCGGCTGGAGCGGGCCCGGCCGACGCCGCGCTCGGCCATCGCCTGCGCGTTGCGGCTGCTGCTGATCATCGGCATCACGGTGCTGGCCTGCCGCGGCTCGATCAGCAAGTTCCCCCTGAACAAGGACGACACCAACCTGTCCGCCGTCGCGCTGCTCAACGACATCGCGCCCAACGGCATCTCGGCCTTCACCTGGGCCCTGGCCGACCGCGACAACGACAAGCGCTTTTCTCCGGTGACGCAGCGCGAAGGGCAGCTGCTGTACCAGCGCTTCCTGGGCCGCCCCGGCGATGGCCTGGAACCCTTCATGGCCGTCACGGCATTGAATCCTGTCGCGCGCGAACGTCCGCCGCACGTCGTGCTGCAGGTCATGGAGAGCATGGGCCATCACCTCAGCTCGCTCGACGCCCCCGGACGCGACCTGCTGGGCGCGCTGCGGCCGCATTGGGAATCCGACTGGCGCTTCGACCGCTTCGTGTCCGAAGGCAACGGCACCATCGATTCGCTGGCCCGGCTGCTGGTGCGCAGCCCCATGAAGGCCATCGGCCAGTCGTCGGCGGCATCGGCCAGGTTCGCCGGCAATGCCTTCGCGCCGTATCTGCAACGCGGCTACCGGGTGCTGTTCGTTACCTCGGGCACGTCCACCTGGCGCAACCTGGGCTCCTTCGTGCGCCAGCAGGGCGCGCACGAATTCATCGACCAGCAGACGCTGCGCCAGCGCTATCCCGAGGCGCAGATCGGCACCTGGGGCGTGCCCGACGAATACATGTTCCGCTACATGGAGGAACGCCTGGCCGAGGCCGACCGCGCCGGCCAGCCCCTGTTCATCATGGCGCTGTCGACCACCCATCATCCGCCCTTCACGCCTCCGCCCGGCGCCGGCGGGCGTGGCCTGGCGCTGGACGAAGCGACACGGGCCAAGCATTTCCACGACTGGACCGCCATCGACGACGTGCTGGGCACGCTGCGCTACGCCAACGACCAGCTGGGCGGCTTCATCACGCGCGTGAAGGCCTCGTCCGCCGGCGCCCGCACCATCATCGCGGCCACCGGCGACCACAACATCCTGGGCGTGGACTACCAGGATCCGAACGACGCGGCGCTGGCCCGCGCGGTGCCCTTCTATGTGTACGCCCCGCCGGCCTACCGCGCCAACGCCGTCTACGACCGCGAGCGGATCGGCAGCCACAAGGACATCATGCCGACGCTCTACCAGCTGAGCCTGTCGCAGGCCCCGTACTTCCAGTCCGGCTGCGACCTGCTGTCGCGGCATCCGGACAGCGGCTGGTGCTTCGGTTTCAACGCGCCCTACCTGATGCTCACGCAGGCCGGCGCCTACCAGCCCCAGCACCCCAGCCGGATCCGGCCCTGGGCCGGTCCGTCGGGCCTGGCCCTGTCGGCCGAGCGCGACGCCACGGCAGAGGAATTGGCGGAGCACGTCAGGCTGAACGCCTATCCGGCGCTGATGGAGTGGCAGATCAACCTGCAGGTGCAGGAGCAGGGCCACCTGCGCAAATAAGGCGGGATCGGGCCGCGCGCCAGCGCGGCCCGCGCGGGCATCAGCCGACCCGCACCTCGGGCGCGCCCGCGCCCATCTCGCCGACCACGGCCGCCTGGTCGAAGCCCTGGCTGCGGAACAGGTCCAGCACCGCCTGGGCCGCTTCCGGCGCGCAGGCCACCAACAGGCCGCCCGAGGTCTGCGGATCGGTCAACAGCGCGCGCTCCACATCCGTCACGTCATCGGCCAGCTTCACCGCGGCGCCATAGGACGCCCAGTTGCGGCCCGACGCGCCGGTGATCACGCCATCGGCCGCGTAGGCCTGCACGCCCGGCAGCCAGGGCAGCGCAGCGCGTCGCAGATGGGCGGTCAGGCCCGCGCCGCGCGCCATTTCCAGCGCATGGCCGAGCAGGCCGAAACCGGTCACGTCGGTGATGGCATGCACGCCGTCCAGGGCCGCCAGCGCGGCGCCGGGCCGGTTCAGCCGCGTGGTGGTGTCGATCATGACGCGGTAGCCGGCCTCGTCGAGCCGGTTTTTCTTCAGCGCGGCGGACAGGATGCCCACGCCCAGCGCCTTGCCCAGGATCAGCACGTCGCCGGCGCGCGCATCGGCATTGCGCTTGACGCGGCCGGGATGCACCAGCCCCATCGCCGCCAGGCCGTATATCGGCTCGACCGAGTCGATGCTGTGGCCGCCCGCCACGGGAATGCCGGCCTCGGCGCAGACCGATTCGCCGCCGCGCAGGATGTCGGCGATGACGCTGTGCGGCAGCACGTTGATCGGCATGCCGACGATGGCCAGCGCCATGATGGGCGTGCCGCCCATGGCGTAGACGTCCGACAGCGCATTGGTCGCGGCGATGCGGCCGAAGTCGTAGGGATCGTCAACGATGGGCATGAAGAAGTCGGTGGTGGCGATCAGCGCCTGCTCGTCATTGAGCTTGTAGACCGCGGCGTCGTCCGCGGTCTCGGTGCCCACCATCAGGTTGGGATAGGTGGCCGCCGGACCGAAGCGCGCCAGCAACTCGGACAGCACGCCCGGCGCGATCTTGCAGCCACAGCCGCCGCCATGCGACAGCGAGGTCAGGCGCGGCACGGCCGGGGCCGCTGCATTCTGGTTCATAGGGTTCTCCATATGTAGACCGAAAAAGGATAGCATCGCGCCCATGATGGGCCTATCATGGCCAGGCAGCAGGCAGCAAGGGACGGCCGCCCGCCAGGGCGCACCGACAGCCACACTTCACCGTGCGTGAGGGCTATATGGACCGCCGCGACTTTCTCCGTATCACGGGCGCCTCGGGCGCCCTGTGCGCCGCCGGCGCGACGCTTGCCGGCTCCGCGCTGGCGCAGGAGCGCACCGCCACCGTCTCCGCCGACTGGCGCACCTTCGAACTGAGCGCCGACATCAGCATCGAAGACCCCGGCAGCCAGGCCCGCCTGTGGATTCCCGTGCCCGACAGCGCCGACACCGACTACCAGCGCGGCGCGCAGACCGTCTGGCGCATCGAGGGCGGCGGCACCGCCTGGCTGGCGCAGGCCCCCGGCTACGGCGTGCGCATGCTGGCCGCGCAATGGCCTGAAAATCCGGACATACGCAGGATCACGGTCACCAGCCGCTTCCAGACGCGCAACCGCCGCGTCGACCTGGAACGGCCCGCGCCCGCCGGCTTCCGGCCCGAAAGCGCGGCGACGCTGCGCGAATATCTCAAGCCCACCGAGCTGCTGCCCACCGACGGCATCGTCAAGGCCACCGCCGACCGCATCACGCTCGGCCACGACGGCGACCTGGCGCGGGCGCGCGCGATCTACGAATGGGTGGTCGAGAACACCTGCCGCACGGCATCCACCCGCGGCTGCGGCGTGGGCGACGTGCGCTACATGCTTACGGCCAATGACCTGAACGGCAAGTGCGCCGACATCAATGCGCTGTTCGTGGCGCTGGCGCGCGCCGCCGGCATCCCCGCGCGCGACGCCTACGGCCTGCGCGTGGCCGACTCGCAACTGGGCTACAGGAGCCTGGGCAAGGCCGGCGACGTGACCCGCGCCCAGCACTGCCGCGCCGAGTTCTACGCCGCCAGCCACGGTTGGGTGCCGGTCGATCCGGCCGACGTGCGCAAGGTGATGCTGGAAGAACCGCCGGGCGAATTGCCGCTCAACAATCCACAGGTGCGCGCGGCGCGCGTGATGCTGTTCGGCGCCTGGGAGATGAACTGGGTGGCCTTCAACCACGGCCACGATGTGGCCTTGCCCGGCTCCGGCCTCGGGCCGGTTCCTTTCCTGATGTATCCCAATGGCGAGACGGCCGCCGGGCGCATGGACAGCCTGGACCCCGACAGCTTCCGCTACCGCCTGACGGCGCGCCAGCTCCCGGCCTGACCGCCACGGACCGTCCGACTTGTTCAGCCGCCGCCACTTCCTGCAATCGGGCCTCGCGCTGGCCGTGCTGCCGCTGGCGGCGCGCGCCGCCTCGGACGATGCGCTCAAGTCCGCCACCGGCCCGGATTGGGCGGCCTGGACCGCGCCCACGCCGCCGCTGATCCTGCCCGACCTGTCCGGCCGCGAACACAAGCTCTCGGCCTGGCGCGGCAATGTCGTGATGCTGAGCTTCTGGGCCACCTGGTGCGATCCGTGCCGCGACGAAATCCCGCTGATGTCTGCGATGGCGCGGCGGCACCGCGAGGAAGGGCTGCGGCTGGTCGCGGTGAACGTGGGCGAGTCGCTGGCGAAGGTCAGCACCTTTCTCGCCAAATGGCCGGTCGCCGGCGCGGTGCTGCACGACCGCAACAGCGCGGCGGCCAAGGCATGGAATGCGGTGGGACTGCCGGCCAACTACCTGATCGACCGAGGCGGCGCGGCGCGCCAATGGCATCTGGGCGAACTGGACTGGAAGGCGGACCGCGTCAGCGGGGTGGTCACGCGCATGCTGCGGGCCTGAAGCGCCGACGCGCGGCAACTGGCGCAAGAGGGATGGCGGAAGGCAGCAGGAGTCGAACCTACCTGGGAACGTCTGACGCCCCCAACCGGGTTTGAAGCCCGGCCGTGCCGCCGGGCACGGATGCCTTCCGCGAAGGCCCGCCTATGATACCGGCTCTGCCTCGTCTTGCCCAAGCGCGTAGGCGCCGCGCGGCACGTGGTTGTCGCGCACGCGCCGCGTGTAGCCGACGCGATCGAAGAACTCCAGGATCTGGATCGCGCGCTTGCGTCCCAGGCCGGTCGCGTCGCGGAACGCCGCGGCGTTGAGCCCGGCGGGCGCGGCCGCCAGTCCGCGCGCCAGCGCCGCCAGCTCGCGCACGCGGTCGCGGTGATAGAACAGGTCCTTCACCACCTGCGCCACCTCGCCGCGCCGCAGCAGCTTGCGCAGCAGCAGCCGCACGCGCTCTTCCGGCTCGCCACGCAGGCGCGCCAAGTCGCGCACCCAGGGCGGGTCGTAGCGACCCTCGGCCAGCAGCGGCAGCAACGCGCTGGCCAGCGCGGTTTCATCATCGGACAGCGTCGCGGCATGGCCTGGCAGATGCAGCCAGGGACCGTTGCGCGCGATCCGCCCTTCTGCTTGCAGATCGTCCAGCAGCACCTGCCACAAGGCCTCCGCCACGGCCGGCAGCGCCATGCGGCGCAGCCGCGCGCCGTCCGGGCCGGGCTCGTCCGGCGCGGCCTGGTGGAAGGCCGCCAGCGCCTGTTCGGCCTTGGCGCGCAGCGCGTCCCAATGCGCGGCCAGGATCAGCGTGCGGGGCGCCTGCGGCGTGCGGCCGGCCAGCCATTGCGCCCCGGGAGGCGCGGCCAGCGCGCGCGCGTCGCGACCGGTCAGGCGCTGCAAGGCGGCTTCGTCCAGGCCCAGCGCCGCCTGTTCCAGCAACGGCGCGAGATCCGCGCCGTCCAGCATCGCCGCCAGCGCGCGCAGCCATTGCAGCCGCGCCGGCGCGCGCCGCTTGCGGTCCGGCGCATTGGGATCGAGCACGCGGCCGCCGCCCACCGTGCGCGTGGCCTGCGCATTGCGCACGATGTAGCGGTCGCCAGGCATGGCGCAGACCGGCGCGTCGAACACCAGCTGCGCCCAGCCGGACTGGCCCGGCGCCAGCGTTTCCGCCGACAGCGGCACGGCATGCGCCAGATGGCGGGCCGCGCCGATATGCACATGCAGCGGCGTCCAGGCGCGCACCGTGCCGGCCGCGCCGGCGGCATCGGCCTCGCCGCCAGGCAGCAGCGTCAGTTCGACATCCACATGGCGCGACGGCAGGAAGCAGCGCGCGTCCGCCACCCAGTCGCCCCGCGCGATCGCATTCTTGTCGATGCCGGCCAGGTTGAGCGCGCAGCGTTGCCCGGCCGCGCCGGTCTCGCTGGGCCGGTTCTGCGCATGGATGCCGCGCACCCGCAGCCGTTCGCCGGCCGGCATCAGCCGCAGGTCGGCGCTTTCGTCGCCGGCCCGCGCCAGGCCCGCGTGCGCCGTGCCGGTCACCACCGTGCCGTGGCCCGCCAGCGTGAAAACGCGGTCCACGGCCAGCCGGAACAGGCCGTCGTCGCGACGCTGGCCCAGCGCCTGGGCTGCCTCGTGCAGATGAAGCCGCAGCCGTTCCGTGCCGGCGTCGCCGGCCTGCGCGGCGCACAGCTCGAACACCGGCGCGCCGTCCAGGAAGGTGCCCGCCGTCAGCGCGGCGATGCCGTCGCGCGCCGCCGCCAGCTGCGCCGCGTCGGCGCGGTCGGCCTTGGTCAGCGCCACCGCGCCGCGCGCCACGCCCAGCAAGGACAGGATGGCCAGGTGCTCGCGCGTCTGCGGCATGACGCCGTCGTCGGCCGCCACGACCAAAAGGCCGAAGTCGATGCCGCTGGCACCGGCCGCCATGGTGTGCACCAGTTTCTCGTGGCCGGGCACGTCGATGAAGCCCAGCACGTCGCCATTGTCCAGCGGCGTGTAGGCATAGCCCAGCTCGATGGAGATGCCGCGCGCCTTTTCTTCCTTGAGGCGGTCGGTGTCCACGCCCGTCAGGGCGCGCACCAGCGTGGTCTTGCCGTGGTCGATATGGCCCGCGGTGCCGACGATCACAGGATGGGCTCCGCCAGCTGCGCGGCGAAAGCGGCCTCGTCGCGCGCTTCCAGGCAGCGCAGGTCCAGCCACAGCGCATCGTCGGCGATGCGGCCGATCACCGGCACCGGCAGGCCGCGCAGCGCGGCTTCCAGCCTGTCCAGGTGCCGCCCCGGCCGGCCCGGGCCACGATGGCGCGCCGCGAGCCCGTAGCTGGGCAGCTGGTCCACCGGCAGCGCGCCGCTGCCGATCTGGCTGTACATGGGCACGGCCTCGACCTCGAAGGCGGAACCGGCCGCGTGCGCCAGCGCGCCGCGCAGCCGTTCGGCCAGCGCCTGGATCTCGCGCTGCGGCCGCGTCAGCAGGCGCAGCGTGGTCAGGCGGTCGGCCAGGAATTCCGGCGCGCGGTACAGGGCCAGCACCGGCTCCAGCGCGGCCAGGGTCAGCTTGCCCACGCGCAGCGCGCGCTTGAGCGGGTTCTTCTTGATCTTGCGGATCAGGTCGGCGCGGCCCACCAGCAGGCCGGCCTGCGGGCCGCCCAGCAGCTTGTCGCCGCTGAAGGTGACCAGGTCGGCGCCAGCGGCGATGGTCTCGCGCACGGTGTCTTCTTTCGGCAGGCCGAACTGGGCCAGGTCCACCAGCGTGCCGCTGCCCAGGTCCACCGTGGCCGGCAGGCCGCGCGCATGCGCCATGGCGGCCACCTCGGCCACGCTCACGCTCTTGGTGAAGCCGGTGACGGCGTAGTTGCTGCAATGCACCTTCATCAGCATCGCGGTGCGCGGGCCGATGGCGTTCTCGTAATCGGCGGCGTGGGTGCGGTTGGTGGTGCCCACCTCGACCAGCTTGGCGCCGGCGCGCTTCATGATGTCGGGGATGCGGAAGGCGCCGCCGATCTCGACCAGCTCGCCGCGCGACACCACCACTTCGCGCCGGTCCGCCAGCGCGTTGAGCATCAACAGCACGGCGGCGGCATTGTTGTTGACCACGGTGGCCGCCTCGGCCCCGGTCAGCTCGCGCAGCAGGCCCTCGACCAGATCGTCGCGGTCGCCGCGTCCGCCCGTGTCCAGGTCGAACTCCAGGTTGGCCGGCGAGGTCAGCGCGCGCAGCACCGAGGCCACGGCCTCATCGGGCAGCAGCGCACGGCCCAGGTTGGTGTGCAGCACGGTGCCGGTCAGGTTGTGCACGGCGCGCAGGCGCGGCGCCGTGGCGCGGGCCAGGGCGGCGTCCACGCGGCCCGCCACGGCCGCCGCGTCCAGCTCGGCGCGCGCCAGGCCGCCCTGCAGCGCGCGCTGGCGCAGCGCGTCCAGGTCCTGGCGCAGCGCCGCCACCACCTGCGTGCGGCCGTGGGCATCCAGCGCCGGGCGCAGCGCATCGGCGTTCAGCAGCCGGTCGAGCGCAGGGATGTCGGAAACGGCGGCGGCCTGGCCGGCGCCAGCGGGCGGCGGAACGGCGCTCATTCTTCCTCCGCGCCGTTCCACAGCAAGGGATTGCCGCTGGCGCGGGCGTAGCCGGCCTCGCCGACCAGCACGTCCAGCATCAGGCTGGCCAGGTCGTCGGCCACCGGCTCGACGTGCAGGTCCTTGTCCTGGTAGAAGATCTTGCGATAGCTGTGGCAATGGTCGCAGGTCTCGGCCTTGATGGCCTCGGAGCGGCCTTCGATGGCCTGGTAGGCCACCGATTCCACGTCCTCGCAGTGCGAGCACTTCACGCGCACCATGTGCCACTGGGTCGAGCACAGGCTGCAGCAGAGGTAGCGGTAGCCCTCGAACTGGCCGCCCACGCGCACGATGCTGGCCACCGGCAGGCTGGCGCAGACCGGGCAGACGCCGAACGGGCTGGCCACCGGCAGCAGCTTTTCGTCGAAACGGCTGGCCAGGCTGGTCCAGTAGACCTGCAGGGCCGCCATGACGAAGGGCGCGGCGGCGCCGTCGACGCCGTGGTCCTGCTCGGCCAGCACGGCCTCGGCCAGATCCTCCAGCGCCTCGGGGTCCTCGTCCACGGCGCGGCGCAGCGCGACGCAGACCTCGGCGGCCTCGGCGGGCGTGCCGGGCGCCTGGGCGACCTCGTCGACCAGGCG